>JAKAUH010000685.1 GCA_021818605.1 Planctomycetota bacterium | reverse complement strand
GCCGCTGGACGAGCGCACTTTCCTGCACAACGGCGGCGGAATCCCCTGGTCGGTGCCGGACGGGATCCGGGTGGACTTCCGCGGCGAGGGGGAGTGGAAGATCACGCTCGACGTCTTCCGCGACCTGGGCCTGGCCTTCGGCGCGGCGATGCTGATGATCTACGTGATCCTGGTGATGCAGACCGGCTCGTTCGTGATCCCGCTGGTGGTGATGCTGGCGATTCCGTTGACGGTGCTGGGCGTGATGCCGGGTTTCTGGCTGCTCAATCGCCTGGCGGGCCAATCCATCGGCGGGCACGCCGACCCCGTGCTGTTCACCGCGACGGCGATGATCGGCATGATCGCGCTGGCCGGCATCGTGACCCGCGACGCGATCATCCTGGTCGACTTCATCGGCCAGTCGGTGCGCAAGGGCCGGCCGCTCTTCGACGCGATCATGGAGAGCCGCGTCGTCCGGATGCGGCCGATCCTGCTGACCGCCGGCGCGGCGATGCTGTCGAGCATCCCCATCACCCTCGACCCGATCTTCTCGGGACTGGCGTGGAGCCTGATCTTCGGGCTCTTCGCCTCGACGCTGTTTACCCTGTTCGTCATCCCGGTGACCTACTGGCTGCTGCACGCCGGGCAGGCATCGGCTGCCGACGAGTGAGAGCCTGTAAAGAAATCGATTCCTTCACAGGCTCTCAGATGTGAAAGAACCGTCGGAAAAGAGGAGGAAGCAGAGAAAAGTAACCCCCGAGCGAAGAGTAAAAAACGGGTCCTGTGCTTCCAGGAACAGGAGGCGGCTCTGTCCGCCGATCCCGTCTGATCCGATCCCGCCCGGTCCGATTACCCGGGCCGTGCGGCGGCACTCAGGCGCGCCGGGGCACGGCGTCTCCGATGACCGCCGCAAGCGCCGCGTCCCCGCCCCGCTTGCGGCGGGGCGAAGCTCCGCCGCATAATGGCCCGGCGATCGCGTTCGCCGGGATGAGGGAATCCCCTCGTCCCGTCCGGCGGGGGATCGGGGGCGTCGATGCTGATCGAGCTGGAGAATGTGTCCAAGACCTATGGCAAGGTTCAGGCCCTGCGCGGGCTGTCGGTCGCCCTCCCACAGGGAGCGATCGGCCTGCTCGGACCGAATGGCGCGGG
Organism: Planctomycetota bacterium; assembly: GCA_021818605.1. Lineage (GTDB taxonomy): Bacteria > Planctomycetota > Planctomycetia > Isosphaerales > Isosphaeraceae > JAKAUH01. The sequence goes on along the minus strand of JAKAUH010000685.1, from coordinate 7,617 downwards.
CAAGACAACGATGATCCGCACGCTGCTGGGCCTGATCGTCGTGGACTCGGGCGGCGGTAGCATCCTGGGCATGGACATCCGCTCGCGACGGCTGGCGATCCGCCAGGCGGTCGGCTTCGTGCCCGAGGACGAATGCCTGTTTCCCGGCATGAACGGCATCGCCTCCGCGGCGTACGCCGGCGAGTTGGTGGGCATGGGGCCCCGCGACGCCCTGCGCCGGGCGCATGAGGTGCTCGACTACGTCGGGCTGGGCGAGGCCCGATACCGCCGCACCGATTCGTACTCGACCGGGATGAAGCAGCGGCTCAAGATCGCCTCCGCCCTCGTGCATGACCCCAAGCTCCTGATCCTCGACGAGCCGACCAACGGCATGGACCCCGCTGGCCGCGACGACGTGCTACGGCTGGCGGTCGACCTGGCTCGCAACAAGGGGATGAGCCTGCTGTTCTCCAGCCATCTGCTGCCGGACGTCGAGGCGGTCTGCGAGCATGTCATGGTCCTTGGCCGGGGCCGGTTGCTGGTCCAGGGGCGGATCGCCGAGCTCGAGCGGCCCCACCAGGATGAGTTCGAGGTCCGGATCAAGGGCGATCCAGTCGTCTTTGCCGCCCGGCTCGAGGCGATCGGCGTGACCGCTCGCCCCGCGGACGACGGGCTGCTCGTCACGATCCCGCCGGGTCGGTCGAACAGGCTGTTGTGGGAGACCGCTCGCAACACGGGCGAGCAGATCCGCGCCCTGCGACCGAGGCGCAGCACGCTCGAGGAAGTGTTCCTGAGTGCCCTGGAGGAGGACCGCTGATGCCGATCTTCGACCAGGGTTACCAGCACTGGGACGGACCCCTGTCGAGCCAGCGGTTCCGCTGGCTGCCGATCACGAGGCACGGCGTCGTGGTCGGCCTGCGCAATCGCTGGATTCGCTGGGGGATGCTCGGCGCCGCCGGGCCGCCGCTCCTGCTCGTGATCTTCCTGATCGTCTGGGGGCTGTTCGAGCAGAAATCGTCGTTTCTCACCCCGTTCCTGATGTTCTTCCGCGACCTTCCCGAGGAGGTCAAGGCCGGCCCAAAGGGATACCGGACGACCATCTGGACGCTGGCCTTCCGCCAGTTCTTCGACATCCAGCTCTTTTTCCCGATGCTGCTGGTCCTTCTCGTCGGCCCCGACCTGATCAGCCAGGACCTGCGGTTCAACGCGATGCCGCTGTATCTGTCACGCCCGGTCCGCCGGTTCGAGTACTTCCTCGGCAAGCTGGGCGTCATCGGCACCTATCTCGCGGCGGTGACCGCCCTGCCGGTCGTCGTGGCCTTCGCGCTGGGAATCGCGTTCAGCCTCGACCCGGCCGTCTTCCGCGACACGGCGCGCGTGCTCCTCGGGTCGCTGACCTATAGCGCGATCGTGATGGTCTCGGCCGGATTGCTGATGCTGGCTTTCTCGTCGCTGTCGAAGAACTCGCGCTACGTCGGAGCGCTGTGGCTGGGGTTCTGGTCGATCAGTTCGGTGTCGTCGGCCGTGCTGCAGAACACGGTCGGCGCCGATTGGTGCCCGCTGGTGTCCTATACAGCCAACCTCAACCGGATGCGCGACGCCCTGCTCGATGCCGGCACCGCGTGGGACCGGATGGCCAGCCTGGGCGAGGCGGGCCGGCGCGAGGTCACGAGTCGGATGGGTCTCGGTCCGCACCGCCCGCGCCGGGGTCCGCTCCGTCGGATCTTCGGGCCGCGGCCGGAGCGTCCGCCGTCGCCGGTCGACGACATCAACGGGCCAAGCGGCGAGCGTCCGCGGAACCGCTCACCGTGGACGCCGCCGGACTTTCCCTGGCAATGGTCGGCCGGGGTCCTTGCGGGCCTGGCGGTCTTCTCGGTCCTGATCCTGACGACCCGCGTGCGAGGGCTGGACCGCCTACGCTGATCGGCTGTGCCGGAAGAGGCTTCGCTGGATGCGTAGGTCCGGCCCTGGTGTCCGGCCAAACCGGTGAAGGCATGACCCGGCGGCAATCCGGCGATGTCCATCACCGGGTTGGGAGCGTCCACGATTGCCCCCCAGGCCGGTCCGCCGGTCCGCCCGCTCCGAACCCGAGCGGAACCGAGACGTACGACCGACCCGGTCCGCCCGTCGTAGGTCAGGCTTTCTAGCCTGACACCGCCCCGAACCCGGCCGAACCGAGTCGGGCAGGAATGCCCGACGTACTTTGGAACGGAGAGGGGTTCTTCCGTTCTTGCGATGTCGCGGGACACTTTTACCCCGAGTCCTGGCCGTCCCGGTCGCCGACCGGCCGGACCGCGGCGAGCCGGCCCCGAAGCGCCCGGCGCCGACGACTCGGGGGACGCCCGAGGGCAACGGTCCCGTCCCAGTTCCCGTTTCTGTTCCTCACCTCGATCGCCAGGCATGCGGGACCGTTGGTCGGACGGGCACGCGGATTACCCGGCGTGAAGGGATCTCACGTAGGTCAGGCATTCGTCTGACTCTCAGTGCCCGTCAGGCGAAGGTTGCACCTGCGTCAGTTCTTTTCAGGCTAAAGGCCGACCTGCCTTGAGGCCGGCGTACGATTCTCAAGAACTGCCCGGCGAGTGAGGCTTGTGGGTGAAGATGTGCCGGCGTGGCAGGCGGTGGTCCCTCTCGCCCGATCTCGGGTTGCTCCCCGCCTCGGAACCGGAAATGATGGAGATTGCCGTGGCCGCAGCCGCGGCCTGACCGACGCGGCCTGGCTCGATTGGGCCGGCGCGGCGGACGACCGACCGAGAAGGATGCCGCCATGACTCCGATCGTCGCCCTGACCTGCCTCGTTCTGGCCCAGGCGCCCAGCCAGGGCCAGGATGCGTCCGACTCCCCAGCCCTGGCCCCGCCACCGTCCGCGGCGGCCGTGGTCGCCTCGCTCGAGTCGGTGATGGTTCACGCCATCGCCCGCGCCGAGCCGTCGGTCGTTGCCATCCACCGCGACAAGGCCCCGAACGTCAGGGAGACCCGGGCTGTCCGCGGCTGGAAGCCGCCCGGCGACGACCCGCAGCCGGCCCGGCCGAGGTTCCGCACCTCCGACCCGGACGACAGCGACTTCATCTCGTTCGACTTCGGATCAGGTGTCGTCATCGGCGATCACGGCGAGATCCTCACCGCCTTCCACGTGGTCCGCGGGGCCATTGACCTGGTCGTCCACGCCGCTGGCGGCCAGTCCTTCCACGCCGAGATCATCGCCGCCGACCCACGTAGCGACCTGGCGGTGATCGTCCCGGTCGTCGAGAATGGCGCCGAGAGTCCCCACCTCCGCCCGATCGCCATCGGCGACTCGGCGCGGCTGCGCAAGGGCTCGTTTCTGATCGCCCTGGGTAATCCGTTCAACGCCGCTCGCCACGACGGCAGCACGTCGGCGAGCTGGGGGATCCTCTCGAACGTCGCCCGCCGCCTCGAGAGCGCGACGGTCATCTCGGGGAACCCGAGGCCCACGATGCTCCAGGAATTCCCGACCCTGCTCCAGCTCGATGCCCGACTGAACCTCGGCATGAGCGGCGGCGCCGTGATCAACCTCAAGGGCGAGCTGGTCGGCCTCACCACCACCGCCGCGAGCCCCGCCGGCTTCGACGCCCAGGCCGGATACGCCATCCCCATGGACCGCACATCCCGCCGCGCCATCGAGCGGCTCAAGCGGGGCGAGGAGGTCGAATACGGCCTGCTCGGTATCCAACCCAACGACAGGAGCAACCGGATCTTTCACGTCAGCGCGAACTCGCCCGCCTCGCGGGGCGACCTCCAGGTCGATGATCAGATCATCGCGGTGAATGACACCCCCGTGGCCGATTTCTACTCGCTGATCGTCGCTGTGAACGCCCATGCACCCGGCGAGGCCGTGAAGGTGAAGATTCGCCGCGGCCAGGCCACCCTCGAGCGCACGATCGTACTCGCCAAGTTCCCGATCGAGGAGGAAAAGATCATCACGACCCGGCCGAAGCCCTGGCGCGGGATTCGGGTGGATTACACCAGTTCGCGGCCGATCACCAACGGCATACTGGCCGACCTTGGCATGATGCCCGGCGTGCTCGTCACCGAGGTCGAGCCGGGCTCGCCCGCCGAGGCTGCCGGCATCAAGAAGGACATGGTGATCAACAAGGTCAACGGCCGCCCGATCCTCAACCCGCGCGAATTCGCCAGGGCCGTCGCCGATCACGACGACCCCGTGGATCTCGAGACGAACTTCGGGCCGCGGACCGTCGAGCCGAAGTCCGACACGCCCACCCGGCCGCCGTCGCCGCCGCGGGCCGTCCTCGATCGCTGAATTCGATTGAATTGAACTGAACTCAGAGCTTGTGAAGAAATCGATTCCGAAGAACGGATTGAGGAGAGCGAACAGATGCAAGCGCGAACTCGGTGCAGACTTGTGCTGCTTCGCTCTCTGCTCCTCGCTCGTCTCCTGCGATTCTTTCGCATCCTCTGAGCCGAACTGAGCCGAAGCCAACGGGCGGCCGCCGGACCGGTCCCGCCCGCTCCCGTTTTCCAGGTATCCCACCCAACCAACGGACGACCCGCCCGGTACGGCGGGCGGTCGCCCGGCTCAACCACCCGGCGGCGCCCGCCGCCCGAACCGACCGGCCCGAGCCCATGAAAATCGACGAACTCCGCGAAGCCTATCTCGACTTCTTCGCCGCCAGGGGGTGCGTCCGACGCCCCAGCGACGTCCTGGTCCCGAATGACCCGACTGTGCTGTTCACGCCGGCCGGCATGAACCAGTTCAAGCGCGAGTTCATGGGCCTGGGCGACCCCTCGTTCACGCGCGCCACGACGTGCCAGAAATGCCTGCGCACCGGTGATATCGAGAACGTCGGCAAGACCGCCTTCCACGAGACGTTCTTCGAGATGATGGGCAACTTCAGCTTCGGCGACTATTTCAAGCGCGAGGCGATCCACTGGGCCTGGGAGTTCCTCCGCGGCACGCTCCGCATCCCGGCCGACCGGCTGACGATCACCGTGTATCTCGACGACGACGAGGCGTTCCACATCTGGCACGACGAGATCAAGGTCCCCGCCGAGCGGATCACCCGCATGGGCGAGGACGACAACTTCTGGCCGGCCGGCGCGCCCACCCACGGGCCCAACGGCGTCTGCGGGCCGTGCTCCGAGATCTTCTACCACGGCGCGGGGCCCAAGGAAGTCGAGATCTGGAACCTCGTCTTCACCCAGTTCAACCGCGTCGGGCCAGGTCAGCTCGAACCCCTGCCCAAGAAGAACATCGACACCGGCATGGGCCTCGAGCGCGCGGCCGCCTGCCTCCAGGGCGTGTCGACCGTGTTCGAGACCGACGTCTTCCGACCGATCGTCGCCGCGGTGGCCGAGACCCTGGGGGCGAAGTACGACCGCGACCAGCCCGACGGCGTCCGCATCCGGCGGATGGCCGACCACAGCCGCGCGCTGGCGTTCTGCATTCATGAGAACGTCCGCCCCGGCCCCGAGAAGCAGGGGTACGTTATCCGCCGGCTGCTCCGCCGCGCCGTGCTCGACGCCTACCAGATGGGCCGCCGCGACCCGTTCCTCTACCAGATTGTCCCCGTGGTCGCCGACGCGATGGCCGGCCCGTATCCCGAGCTGAAGGAGAGCGTCGCGCGGATCCAGACCACGATCCGCCAGGAGGAAGAGCAGTTCCTCCGCAACCTCGAGAATGGGCTGAAATTGCTGGCCGACATCTTCCGCAAGACGTCGGCCTCCGGCTCGGACACCATCGCCGGCCGGGATGCCTTCGACCTGCACGCGACGTACGGCATCCCGATCGAGATCGTCGAGAGCCTGGCGACGGACCGCAACCTGCGGGTCGACCGCCCGGCGTTCGAGGCCGAGCTGAAGCAGCACGCCGCCATCTCACGCGGCACGAGCGAGGCGGCCGACGTCTTCGCCGCCGGCCCGCTCGACACTCTGAAAAAGGAATACCGCGCCGGGAGCGAGTTCGTCGGCTACGCCACGACCCACGAGCAGGCCCGAGTCATCGGCATCCTCGAGCAGAACCGCCTGGCCGAGTCGGCCCAGGCGGACGGGGGCGCCTCGATCGCGCTGGTGCTCGACCGCACGCCGTTCTACGGCGAATCTGGCGGCCAGGTCGGGGATACGGGCGTCATCCGCGGCGACCGCTTCGAGTTCCGTGTCACCGATACGAAGAAGGATAGCGAATTCGTCCTGCACATCGGTCAGGTCGCCGAGGGGCGGATCACGGTGCAGCAGAAGGTCCAGGCCGAGGTAGACGCGCCCCGGCGCGACGCCATCCGCCGCGCGCACACCGCGACCCACCTGCTGCACCACGCCCTGCGGACGGTTCTCGGCCAGCACGCGCAGCAGGCCGGCAGCAAGGTCGAGCCCGATCGCCTGCGGTTCGACTTCGGCAACCCCGAGGCCGTCGGCCGCGACCGGCTCCGCGCGATCGAGGACATTGTCAACGAGCGGATCCTCGCTTCGGCCGGGGTGAGCTGGTCCCTGATGCCGATCGACCAGGCCCGGACACTCGGCGCCATGGCGCTCTTCGGTGAGAAGTACCCGGACATCGTCCGCGTGGTCCAGATGGGCGACTTCTCGCGCGAGCTCTGCGGCGGGACGCACCTCGACAGCGTCGGCCAGGTGGGATTGTTCAAGGTCATCGGCGAGGAATCGGTGGCCGCCGGCATCCGCCGGATCACCGCGCTAACGGGCAAGGCCGCGCTCGACTACGTCCGCCAGGAAGAGGAGATCCTCGCCGAGCTCTCGGGATCGCTGCGCGTCCCGCCCGGCCAGGTCGGTCAGCGGGTGGCGGCGCTGATGGACGAGGTGAAGAACCTCAAGAAGCAGGCGAGCCAGCGGCCTCGCGACACTGGTTCGTCTGTCTCGGCCGACGACCTGCTCGCCGGGGCGGAGTCGGTGGCCGGGGCGACGGTGGTGGTCCGGGCCGTCGGCGCGATGGCCCCGGACGAGATGCGGCAGCTCGTGGACGTCCTGCGCCGCAAGCGGCCCGAGCGGCTGGCGGTGCTGCTGGCCGCGACGGCCGACGGCAAGGTCCAGCTCGTCGCCGGGTTCACCAGGGACCTGGTCGACTCGGGCCTGCACGCCGGCAACTGGTTGAAGGAGGTGGCGCCGGTGGTCGGCGGCGGCGGCGGCGGACGCCCCGACCTCGCCCAGGCCGGCGGCAAGCTCCCGGACAAGGTCCCGGCCGCCATCGATCGGGCGATTGAGGTCGTCCGCGAGCGGCTCACGCCCCCTAAGCCCTGATGGATGAAACTGTATCCTATGTCGATGACCACACAGGAGATCGTCCATGACGCTCGATGCAGCATGTCGTTCGGTCGGTGGGCCATCGGCGCGACTCTCCCGCCGCGCGGTGCACAGTTCCGACGGCCACTACTGCCGCTTCCTTCATGCCTCGACCCACCAGACGCAGGTAGGACAATGCCCACGCGGGGAGGCGGGTCAATTCAGAAGCGACCCTATTGACAGGCCGAACAGGGGGACGTATCCTCTTCAAAATCTATACGGCGTAGCAATTGACGTCTTCCGGGACTCCCAGAGGCGTGCCGGCAATGAGATGGCTTCAGCACTGTCGAAAGCCCGGCGTTCTTCTTCAGTCGAGCCTCTGGTTTCCCGGGGCTGACTCGTCGCCCTCCTCCCCCCCCCCCCTCCCATTTG
>JAKAUH010001015.1 GCA_021818605.1 Planctomycetota bacterium | reverse complement strand
GATCGAGGCGTTCGAGCGCGGATCGGGCCTCGGTCTGGTCGCGCGACTCGGTCAGAGCGAGCGTCCACCAGCCGCGGGCCTCGAACCAGCGGCCCAGCCGCTCGGCCTGATGGGCCAGATCGGCAAAGTGCTCGGTCGGGACCCGATCCGCCAGGGCGCCCCGGTAGGCGTCGCTGGTGCGGTCGAGCTCGGCCTTTCTCCGGCGCAGCTCGGCGACCTCGGGTGCGGGTCCCGTGCGGCTCTTGACCGCGATGAGTCGCGCGAGGGCTCGCAGCTCGCCGGGGACGCGGTGGACCCAACGGGTCAGGGCGTCGGCCTCGGCCTGCGTGTCGCCAGTCCGGCCAGCCAGCCAGGAGCGCGCGGCCAGTCGTTCCTCGGCGCTCATCGTGGTGACGGGGACATGCCGGAGCGCTGTGATCGCCTCGCCCAGCCGATCGGCGGCGATTGCCCAGTCGAGCCGCGCCCGCCAGACGACCGGGTCCTCGGGCCGCTTCTCGAGACAGCGCCGGAGCCATTCGTCGGCCCGGTCGAAGTGCGCGGTGCGCGTCGCGAGCACGGCCTGTCCAAGCCAGACCCGGTCGTCGCCAGGCGACTGCCGGCCGGCCTGCTCAAGTCGAGTGCTCAGGGCGTCGATCGGGAACGAGCGGGGGTTGTCGACCAGGTAGCGCTTGCGCAGGATCTCGGCTGGATTGTCGGCGCCGTTCCATTCGCTCTCGATCCGCCGCTTGAGGTCCTCGAACCGGCCGGTGAAAAGGTCGAGCTGCTGGAGGATCGACTCGCGCATGCCGAAGGCCAGGCTGGTGCGAGGGAAGTCGACCGAAACCAGGGCGTCCTCCGCCTCGGCGAACCGGCCCCGCTCCAGCGCCAGCCGGGCTCTGCGGATGCAGGCATTGGCGTGACGAGGCGAGCCGGACCGGATCGCCGCCCAGGTCGCCAGCGCGGCATCAACGTTTCCTTCTGCCTCCTCGCAGGCACCACGCCAGTATCGGGCCTCCGCGCCCTCCAGTCGCAGCGCCGAGATCCACGAGAGCCGCGATCGGGCCGAGGCGATCCGGCCCGCCTGAACGTCGCGCTCGATCCGTCCCAGCTCGGCCTGGACCCACTGCTCGCCGGAGAGCCAGAGCGCGACACCGGTCAGCGCGGCGAGCAGGACTCCCAGCGCCAGTCGCGACCGGCCCCGGGTCGGGTTGGCGGCCGTTGGCCGGTTCGTCGGCCGTGTTTGCGTCGGCGAGGGGTTCACTCGGGTTCTTCCTGGTCTGAGATGATCCGGTTTCGACGGTTTCTCACCGACGGTTCGAGCGAGCCTCGGTCGGACCTCCGGGTTTTGTCTGTGAGGCCGCGGCCGATCGCGCGGGCGGGGGCTTCCACCCGCGCAGCGCGGTCGCCTCCGACTCTTCCTCGCGCAGCAGGTATCCCGTATCGGCCGCGAGGTTCGTGTAGCGGTCGACCCGGCCCGACGGCCATTTCACCTCGATCGCGTCGACGCGGGTCGCATCGCCCAGCCCGAAACGGAGTCGCGGATCGCCGGCCGACAGGAAGCTGCCACCGCCGTACCGCTCGTCGAACTGGGTGCGTCCGCCGGCCGTGATCGTGACCCGGGCGCCGACCGCGTCGCGATTGCTGCGCGGCGGGGCGCCCTGGAGCCCGAGGACGACGAAATGCCCGGCAGGTCCGAGGTTGTGGAAGAGCGCCAGTGGCGAACTCTCGGAGACGATGAGCAGGTCGACGCGACCGTCGTTGTCGAGATCGCCGCGGGCCAGCCCGCGCCCAAGCCGCAGGACGGACCAGGGCTCGCCGGCGCGTGCGGAAACGTCCATCAGCCGGCCGGTGGGTCCGCCCAGCAGGAGCTGCGCCGGCATGGCGTAGGGGACGTCCGGCCGGGAGTCGTTGACGTGCCCATTGGCGGTGGCCAGGTCGAGGTGCCCGTCGTTGTTAACGTCGAGAAACGCCGTGCCGAAACCGAGGAGATACCGGCTCGGTGCGGCCAGGCCGATGGCCGCGGTCTGCTCGGCGAACTGGCCGGAGCCCAGGTTGTGGAAGAAGGTGGTGGACTCGCCGTGAAAGTTGGTGACGGCCAGGTCGAGGCGATGATCGCCGTCGAGGTCGCCGCAGGCGATTCCCATCCCGGCCATGAAGCGGCCCTCGGCATTGGTGGCAATTCCGGCCTCGGCGGCGACGTCCACGAACCGGAAGCCGCCGAGGTTGCGAAGCAGCAGGGCCGCCGAGCGGTCGTTGGCGACGAAGAGGTCGATGAGGTCGTCGTCATCGAGATGGGCAGCGACGACGCCGAGGCCGCGGCCGTCGCGGTCGGCCGCGCGGACGCCGGAGGACTCGGAGACATCCACGAACCGGCCGCCGTCGTTGCGGAACACGTGGTCCGGCATCGAGGCGCATTCGAGCGGCCCGCACGAGACATGCTTGTTCGGCCTGTCGCGATCGACGCAAGGTTTGGTCGTCACCGGGTCCCAGGCGGAATAATGGCAGACGTACAGGTCGAGGTCGCCGTCGCCGTCGAGGTCGACGAAGACGGCCGAGGTCGGCCAGTCGCGCTTCCCGGCGAGCCCGGCGGCCCTTGTGACGTCCTCGAACGTCCCGTCGCCGCGATTGTGGTAGAGGGCGTAGGATCGCCAACGGGTCACGAAGACATCCGGGCGGCCGTCGTTGTCATAGTCGCCAACCGTTGCTCCATGGCCGTATCCTCCGGGGAACGTGAGGAGTCCGGCGGCCTTCGTGACGTCCTCGAACGTCCCGTTGCCACGGTTGCGGAACAGCCGGTCGCCCTGGGGAACCGGTGGCGGGTCCGACTCGTTCGGGAATTTGCCGCCCTGGACGGCGTAGACGTCGAGCCAGCCGTCGCCGTCGTAGTCGATCAGCCCGGCGCCACCGCCCATGACCTCGGGCAGGCGCCACAGGGGGGTCGGATCATTCTCGTAGACGTGCCGGAGCCCGGCGGACTCGGCGATATCCTGGAAAACCGGCACGGCCGCGCGATCGGCGGTGGCAGCCCGGTCGCGGCCGGCAGCCTGCCTTTTGTGGATCAGGTCGGCCATGGTATCGGCCAGCATCGATCCGGCGGCGGGAGCGTCGCGATGGTCGAGCTCGGCCAGGCGATGATCGACCCTGTCCAGCCGGTCAAGCGCCGCACGAGCGGCGTCAGGCGAGGCTCCGGTCTCGAGCGCCAGGGTCCACCAGCCCCGCGCCTCGAACCATCGGCCGAGGGTCTCGGCCAGCCGTCCCAGCTCGTCGAAGCGGTCGGTGGGGACGAGGGTGAACAGCACCCGCCGGTAGGCATCGGCCGCGCGATCGATCTCGGCCTTGCGGCGGCGGAACTCGGCGACCTGGTCGGTTCGGCCGGCCAGGGCGGCCAGCTCGGCGAGGCGGGCGAGGCGGCGCAGATCGCCGGGGACACGCACGAGGGCGCGGTTCAGTGCCTCTTCCTCGGCGCGGGCGTCACCGGACTGCGCCGCGAGCCAGGCGCGGATTTCCAGGCGGCGGTCCGGAGCGACCCGATCGGTCGGGACATGGCGGAGGGTCTCGACGGCCTCGGCGGGGCGGCCGGCGGCCATCGCCCACTCCAGCCGGGCGCGCCAGACCGACGGATCGTCGGGCCGCCGCTCAAGGCAGCGACCGAACCATTTGTCGGCGTCCTCGTACCGGGCCGTTCGCGTGGCCAGCACGGCCTGGCCCAGCCAGACCCGGTCGTCCTCCGGCGCCAGCTTGCCCGCCGCCTCCAACCGCGCGGCAATCGTCTTCAGGGGCGCGGTCTTCGGCTCGTCGAGCTGCCAGTGGGTTCGTAGCACCTGGGGTTCATGAGCCAGTCTGGACCATTCCTCACGCTTTCGTCGTCGGAGGTCGTCGGAACGTCCAGTGAAGAAATAGACGTGCTGGAGCATCCGCTCGCGGAGCGCACGATCGGCCCTGTTCGGGCCGACCTCCGCCCGCTCGAGCACCGTTTCAACCTCGGCGAACCGGCCCCGATCGAGCGCGAGCTGAGCCCGTTTCAGGATTGCGTCAACGTGTCGCGGCGAATCGCGGGGAATCGCCGCCCAGGTCGCGAGGGCCTCGTCAAACCGGCCTTCGGCCTCCTCGACGGCCCCGCGCCAGAAGACTGCCTCCGTGCCGCCGAGGTACAAGGTGTCGAGCCATCGCAGCCGGGCGCGCGCCTCGACGACCCGACCCGCGCGGAGTTCCTGCTCGATCCGGACCATCTGCTCCTGCGACCACGACGAAACCGTCATCGACACGATCGCGGCCGCCAGCGCCGTCAGGACGAGTCCGCCCAGGAGGCGGACGGCCCGCGGTCGCGTGCTCGTGTGGCTCGGTCCGACCGGCACGGTGGCGGGTGCCGGCGCCGTGCGCTGCTGTGCGGATTCCCCTGATGCCATCAGCTCGTCCGATCGCTCACGCGCGTCACCCGGTGGCAGTTCCCTGGAGGCCCTGCGTCACGGGGAGGTCAGCCGCCTCATCCGCCCCTGGAGTATCGTCTCCGCGGCGGAGAGAAAGGGGCGGTGCGGTGTTTCCGCCGCGGCAGGGGAAACCGACGCGGCGAGTCCAGTCCAGGCAGTCGCCCTTATCCCCCGAAGCGGTGAGGGGGGTGAGGTGGCTGACGTTCAGGTGTTCTCACAGGACTCTGATCGCCGCATTATCCATGAGTTTCGACGACGTCGATCCCGGGCTCTTCAACATTTCAAGGGCGAAAGATCCGCCATGGCCGCGCTGGGCGCCGACCGGGACGGATCCTCACCCTGTCGATCTGGCGACCGCCACGAGGCGATCGTCTGGGATCATGATACCCGATGAGAGATCATCCGGCGATCGGGTTTCCGATCGCCGGAGATCGCCCCGCCGGGAATCAATAGGTGTTGGCGCCGATGACTTCACCGTCGATGGTGGTTCCCAGCGCCCAGTAGATGTTGATGGCGATGCTGCTCTTGATAAAATGCACGCTACCGTCGGCGAACAGGAAGTTGGCACCGCCGGGGTGTCCGCTGTTGGCGTTGGCGATCTCGGAGTGGTCAGCCAGAGCACACGGGCCGCCGCCGCAGCAGCCGTTGCAGCCGCTACGGCAGAAGCTCCAGCCGTATTGCGAGGAGCTGGGCGGGACGATCGTGTTGAAGAGCACCATGGCCTCGGCGCCCCAGCCCCAGTAATTCCCGCGATTCACGCCGAGAGTCGCGCTGCCGTTGGACCCGCTGGTCCGAATGGAGGTCCAGCCGGCGTTGCAGCTCGGCAGGGCGACGGTCAGGTAGTACTGGGCGTTGTCCTCGGCGTCATAGTTCCAGCAGTAACCGGCGATGGCGACGCCGTCGCCGGGGTAGGTGTCTATCGAGCCCCTGCGACCGCCGTCGCCGACGAGCGCCTCGGCGAACGCGATGGTGTTCGACGAGCCGTCGGTGATGGCGGCAAGGCCGTTGGGCTGCTGGTACGAGAAGACGCCGGTCGAGTTCTGGCCGTAGTTCTGCACCACGCCGATGGTCGTGCCGATGCTTCCGCAGTAATTGTTGATGTAACCGTTCGCCTTGCCCGAGTTCGGGTCGGTCGGGCAGAGGAACGCGGGGATCACGGTCAGGAAGGCCGTGTTCTGGAAGTTCTGGCTGTTGCAGACCAGCGGGTCAAAGTACCAGTTGATGGCGTTATAGACCGGTGTGGCCTCGAGATAGGGCAGCAGCGCGGCATGCACGCTCCACCCGTTCCAGGTCACCAGCATCGAGCATCCGTTGGAGGAATTCCACGGGTTGTTCGACGCCGACACGCCCATGGGGAAGACGTCGTTTGTCGAATGGTAGTTGTGCATCGCCAGGCCGATCTGCTTCAGGTTGTTGGTGCACTGGGCCCGGCGGGCGGCCTCGCGCGCGGCCTGGACCGCGGGCAGCAGCAGGGCGATCAGTACGGCGATGATCGCGATGACGACAAGAAGCTCGATCAGAGTAAACCCCGGCCGGAAACGAGATCGCATTGGCCCTGACTCCTGTAGCATTGGGAAGAGGAATGAATGCATCGCAACGAAGACAGAATCACGGGAAAGAGGAGAGAACGACTTGCTGAGATCGCGACGATTCAGCACCAATCGGGCGAGGCGCTGCTCGGCCTTCCCCCAATTGTTCGGGTCTCCGACTCGCGGTGATCGGAGCAGGATCGGTCTCCACCAGCACGGTGGCCATCCAGCGGAGTCAGCCACGCGAAGGCCAGTTCGGCACTCTGCGAAGGCCGGTTCGGCACTCTGATGTTTCAGGCGCCGCCAGGTCCTTCGCGTGGCGTCAGGCGGTCACTTTTTCTTGGCGGCGGGATTTCCTCGCTTCTTCATCCGATCCATGTAGGCATTCATCGAATCCTTGGCGTCGGGGGTCTCGGCGATATTGCCCTTGGTTTCGACCTGGCCAGCCCCCTTGTCGTCGTCGCCGCAGCCGCTCATCACAGCCGCCGAGCCCAGCGAGAGTGCTAGACCGAAAAGCGAGAGGCCAGAGGCCAGAAACCGACGCCGTTGCTGGGGAGAATCGACGGACTGGGTCATTAGATTGCGCTCCACAAGATCGAATGAGGTCGAAGAGGTCAGTCGCAGTTCCCGGTCTTCCTGACGCCGAACGACCGGATCGTTCTCGAGTCTCGTGGAAAGACATCGCTTGATCGCTGCCAGGCGATCTCTCCCTGCCCGAGATTTGCGATTCGCATAGGAAGATGTTTATCCGCGAGACGGGACCAATGAGGCCACGCGAATTCCGGGTATTATAAACCACGTGGAGGCAAGTACAAGGGAGATGTCCCGTCAGAGTCTGATTCGAGCCAGTGTCGGACCGTCAAAACTAATTACATAAGAGTGCCGCCACGGCTTTGCCAGACTTTCCGCCTCGATCTTGACCCAAGCACGCGACTCGTCGGCGGTAGCGTCTTCCGCGTCGCCGCTTTTCGGCATAGACTGCCGGGTATCGGACGAGGCGGGGATTACGAGGGACTCGCGCCGTCCTGGATGTTGCCCGGTGGCCGCGGGGTCGAACCGGCTCATCCCGACTCGGCCCCTCGTTGTCGGTTGCCGTATCGGTTGCCACGCGGCCTGATCTTCAATATCCAGGCGTCGCCCCGGGTCGTCCAGGGCGCAGGGGGGGTAAACTTGTGAGTGCGAACCAGCCGAACATTGCTCTGGACGATCCCTCCTCTCGATCCCGCGACGACGTCCGCAGAGGATGGCCCTGGTTCGGCCGCGTCCGGTGGCTACTAGTTCTTTCGGGGATGCTCGCCGGTGTCGTCGCGTTTGGGATTGGCGAGAAGACGCATAACCTGATCCCCGTGGAACAGCATCCGACGAATCTCCAGGGCAGCACCGTGATGCAGTCCGACTGGAAAGATCGATCCGCGGCGTCGACAAAAAACGGGGCCATCACATACGCAGTCTTCGGTTTGTGTCTTGGTGCGGGCCTGGGGATTGCCGGCGGCCTGACGCGCCGCTCGGCGCCCAGAGCCACGGTGGGGGGCGTGCTCGGTGCTTTCCTCGGAGCCGGGCTGGGGGGCGCCCTGGCCTGGTGGACGCTGCCCTGGTTCCTCGAAGCGCAACTCGACTACACCGATCGCGAACTGCTGGTTTCGCTTGGGATGCACGCGCTCCACTGGGGGATTCTGGGTGCCATCGCCGGCCTGGCGTTCGTGATCGCGCTCGGTCATTACCGGCTATCCCTGGGGGCGATGATCTCCGGGCTGATGGGCGCGGTCCTCGGCACGCTCGTGTATGACCTGATCGGCGCGGGGATTCTGCCGATGGCGGGGACCGATCATCCGATCGCCGAGACATGGACAGCGCGCTTGCTGGCCAGCATCCTGGTAAGCCTTGGCGCGGCGCTCGCGGTGGCGACGGTGGGGCTGCCGGACTCGGCGCCGGCGGCCGCCGAGCCAAATCCGTCGGGCTCCGGGAGATCGGCCCGAGAACCGGAATCCGCGCTCACGGATTCCCCGCCGCGGTCCGGCGGTGTGCCCGAATGAAGTGGTCGGTGAGGGTCGTGTGCAGCTCGGGCACTCCGACCTTCGGCATGTGGCAGGCGACGCAGCCAGACGCGGGCTCGACGGGACAGGCCTGGGCCTTCGCGGTGCCGGGGGGCGCCGTGGATGCGGGGCGGCCGATTCCGTGGCAGGACAGGCATCGTTCCTCATAGCGGGCGGCCGATTGCTCCACGACGCGATGTGGGTCGTGGCACGAGAGGCAGCTCAGCCGGCCCGCGCTTTCGGTGTAGCAACGGCTGAAGGTGAGGGTGAAGCCGGGCGAGCGGACGAAGTGAGGGTTGTCGGGTGCCTCGCGGATGGCCGGTCGGAGGTCGACGGTGTGGCACTCGGCGCACTGGGCGTCCACGGTCTGAGCGGGCTGCGCGGCCGCCCGGGCGACGGCGATGGCCGGGTCGGCGAGTCCGGCGGCGATTGCGGCGAGGTGGTTGCCACCGGGCCCGTGGCATCGCTCGCAGCCGATCGCCCGGTCGGTTACCTCGGGACCCGCGTCGCTTGGCCTCGGCTCGCGGAAATCGCGGGGGCGGGTGACGTGGCAGACCAGGCACCGGACGACACCATCGCGCACGTCGATCGGCCGGCCCCGGATCGGCTCGTGCGGGTCGGCATTCCCCGCGTCGCCCGCCGTCCGGTCCCAGCCCGAGCCGTGCGCGTTGTGGTAGTACGAGAGGCGCAGTCCCCGGAATTCGCCGGCATCATCCCGGCCGATCATCGTGACATAGCGCTCGGGCGTGCCGAACGCATAAGCAACGATGGCATGGCCACCTGGTTGTTC
>JAKAUH010000225.1 GCA_021818605.1 Planctomycetota bacterium | reverse complement strand
AAGAAGACCGCCAGGATGATCAGCAGTACGATCGCGCCGATGATCAGCATCACCAGCGGCTGCACGAGCTGCCCCAGGTTCTTGACCGTGATGGCGACCTGCTCGTCGTACTGCTCGGCCAGGTGCTCGAGGCTCTCGGGCAGCTTGCCGGTCTCCTCGCCCGACTCGATCACGGCGATCACGTCGTGCGAGAACTGCCGCGACGATTCGAGCGTGGCGCTCAGATCCTTGCCCGCGAGAACTTTCTCCTTTGAGTCGCGGACGGCCCCGCGGATCGGGTGCATCATCATGACGTCCGCGGTCAGGTCGATCGCACTGCCGTAATCCAGCCCCGCGTCGAGCAGGACGGACATGGTTCGCGCGAAGCGGGTGGTGTCGATCTTCCGGCAGAGGGGCCCAAACACGGGCGTCCAGAGCACCATGCGGTCCATCAGCGCCTTGCCCTTGGCCGTCCGGTAGGCCCGCAGCAGCAAGAAGGGCGTGGCGATGACGACGACCGGCACCAGCCAGTAGCCCAGCGTCTGCATGAAGTCGCTGAAACCCATGAGGATCCGGCTGGGCAGCGGCAGCGGCACCCGGCTGCCCAGGTCCTTCAGCAGGGCGGCGAACAGCGGCAGCAGCTTCCAGGTCAGCAGCGCGACGACCCCGCCGGCGATGACGAGCACGATCACCGGGTAGATCATCGCCGAGCGCGCCTGCCGAATCAGCCGCTGCCGCGACTCGAGGCTGTTCGCGAGCATCTTGAGCGTCTCGGGGACGCCGCCGCGCGCCTCGGCCACGCGGATCATGCTCAGGTACATCGGGCCGAAGGTCTGCGGCTCGCGCGCCATCGCGTCCTCGAGCCCCTCGCCGCGCTTGATCGACTCGCGGAGTCGCCCGATCACCGGCCCGAGCGCTGTCAGCTTGTACTGTTTCTCCAGGCTGGTCAGAGCCCGGATGATGTCGACGCCCGCGTGCAGATAGGCGGCGAATTGCCGGCTGAACTCGGCGAGCTGGCCTGAGCTAACGCGGCCGAACAGGATGCGTTCGGCCCAGCCGGGGCCTTCCGCCCGCGGTCGGCGCTTCTCGTCCAGCGGATCGCGGTCGTCGTCGGGCTTCGGGCGAGGCTTCTTCGGCCGGGACGGGTTGGACGAAAACGACGTCGACTCGGGTGGAGTCGATCGTGGGCGCGACGGCGGGGCCGCGGCCTCCGGCGGTATCGGCGGAGGCTTCAGCGATGGATCAACCGGCGGCCGGCTGCGGCGCGGCGGGCGCGGACCCGGATCTCCTGGTACTCGGCTCATCGGGACATCCCCGCCGGGGTCGGCTGGCTCGAGCAAAAAGGGGCGAAACGACCGGCCCGCCCGCGCGGAACCGTCGACAGTCACCTCTTTATCCTGTCCGCCCACGCCGCCACGGTCAAGCCGCGGCCAAGGACAACTGTCGCGGGACCGTCGCCTTCCCGTGCCGGCAGTCAGCTCGTCGCGGTCGGGGTCGCCCGCCAGCGGAGGACGGGCGACTTGGCGGCCTTGACCTCGTCGGGCCGGCTGATCGGGGTGGTATGAGGCGCGTCGTGGAGCGAGGCCGGATCCTCCTCGGCGATCGCGCGCAGGACGCGGGCGAACGCCTCGATCGTCTCGCGGCTCTCGGTCTCGGTAGGCTCGACCATGATCGCCTCGGGGACAATCAGTGGAAAGTACACCGTCGGCGAGTGGAAGTTGTAGTCGATCAGTCGCTTGGCGATGTCCATCGCGCGAATCCCGCGCTCGCGGGCGATCGTCCGTGCCGAGGCGACGAACTCGTGCATGCAGCGCCCGGGGTACTGAACGGGATAGACGTCCTTGACCAGTTGCATCAGGTAATTGGCGTTGAGCACGGCGTGGCGGGCGATGTCCTTGAGGCCGTCGGGCCCCTGGCTGCGGATGTAGCAATACGCCCGGAACAAAACGCCGGTGTTGCCGAAGAACGAGCGCACGCGGCCGATCGACTTCGGTCGGTCGTGGTCGAGCCGGTAGCTGCCATCGTCGTTCCGCGCGACGATCGGCGCGGGCAGGTACGCGGCCAGGTGGTCGCGGACGGCGATCGGCCCGGCGCCGGGACCTCCGCCGCCGTGCGGGCCCGAGAAGGTCTTGTGCGGATTGTAGTGCATCAGGTCCACGCCCATGTCGCCCGGCCGCACCACCCCGAGGATGGCGTTCATGTTGGCGCCGTCGAGATAGAGCAAGCCCCCGCGCTCGTGCAATAGCCCGGCGATTGTGCCGATCTGCGGGTCGAACAGGCCCAGCGTGTTCGGGTTGGTCATCATGAATACGGCCGGCTGATCGCCCAGCTTGGCGCGGAAGTCGTCGAGGTCGACCAGGCCCTGCGCGTTGCTCTTGATCGTGACGGCCTCGAAGCCGGCGAGGTGCGCCGAGGCGGGGTTCGTGCCATGCGCGCTGTCGGGGATCAGCACCTGGGTGCGCTTCTCGCCCCGATCGCGGAAATAGGCCGCGGCGACGAGGAGCGCCGTCAGCTCGCCCTGGGCGCCGGCCGCCGGCTGGAGACTCACGGCGTGCAATCCAGCGATCTCGGCCAGCATTCCCTGGAGCTCGTACAGCAGGGCGAGCAGGCCCTGCAAGGTGGACTCATCCTGGTACGGATGCTGGGCGCTGAACCCCGGCAGCGCGGCGAGCCGCTCGTTCCGCTTGGGGTTGTACTTCATCGTGCACGAACCGAGCGGGTAGAAGTTGGCATCGATCGACATGTTGAGCGTCGACAGATTTGTGTAGTGCCGCACCACGTCGAGCTCGCCCAGCTCGGGCAGGGCCGGCGCGCGCTCGGCCCGATGCGACGCCGGAATGATCGCGTCGAGCGGCCGGTCGGGAACGTCCGAGCCCGGCAGGATGGCGGTCGCCCGCCCGGGGCGGCTGGATTCGAACAGCAACGGGGGTTGGTCGAGCTTGTACATGAAGTTCCGGCTCTTAAAATGTCTCGAAGAAGGCGCCCACACGGCAACGGAATCCGGGGATCACGTCGTCCGCATCTATGACATCGTTCTCCTGGAGGATCACCGGCTCGGCTCCGGGGCGGTAGACGGCAACGGCCCGCGCCGGTGGGTCGACGACCCAGACGAGGAGCGAGCCGGCGGAGAGCCACGCTCGAACCTTCTCCTCCACCTCGTCGTCGCGGTCGTTCGGCGAGCGGACCTCGACGGCCAGGTCTGGGGCGAAAGGGATGTGTTTCTGGGGCTTGACGATCAGCTTGAGCCGTTCTGCGCTCACGAAGGCCACATCAGCTCCGCGCACCGTGTCAGGGTCATGCTCGATGAGAAAGCCTGTCTCCGCAGCGTATGTCTTTCCGAGGCGCGAGGGCCGAGCGTGATAGCGGATCAGCGCGCCGATCTCCATGGCGACCTCGCCATGCTCCCCACCCGGAAGCGACATCGAGACGACCTCCCCTCGAATCAGCTCCTGCCGGCAGCCCGGCGTGTCAGGCCAGGTCAGGAATTCGTCCGCGGTCAGCAGGCGGGTCTGCAAGGACATGGCGATTCTCCCACGACGTAGAGATCCTCGCAATTTTACCGGGTTGTCCGTCCAACGACTTCATTATACGCCCCGACCAGCCCATCAATCTCGCCCCGCGATCGCTTCTCGGTGACGGCGATCAGGATGGCGTCCTTGAGCTCGGGATACCAGCGTCCCAGCGCGATGCCGCCGTGATAGCCGAGCCGGCCGACCTCGGCGAGCACCTGGTTCGAATCGCCCGGGACCCGGATGACGAACTCCTTGAAGAACGGCCCGGGGAAGGCCAGCGAGACTCCGGGCACCGACACCAGCCGCTCGGCGGCGTAATGCGCCTTGCGCGCTGAAAGCTCGGCGGCCTGGCGCAGACCGCCCGGCCCCATCACGGCCAGGTAGATGCTGGAACGCAGGGCCAGCAGGCCCTGGTTGGTGCAGATGTTCGACGTCGCCTTCTCGCGGCGGATGTGCTGCTCGCGGGTCTGGAGCGTCAGCACCCAGCAGCGCTTGCCGTGGCGGTCGGTCGTCTGGCCGGCGATCCGACCCGGCATCTTCCGCACATATTCCTCGCGGCAGCCCATGATCCCCAGGAACGGGCCGCCGAAGTTCATCGCATTGCCCAGCGACTGCCCCTCGGCCACCACGATGTCAGCGCCGTAATCGCCCGGCCGGCGGAGCAATCCCAGGCTGATCGGATCGAAGATCACGATCGCCAGCGCACCGCGGGCGTGGGCCGCCGCGACGATCGCCTCGACGTCCTCGAGCTGGCCGAAGAAGTTGGGATACTGCACGATCACGGCCGCCGTCCGATCGTCGATCGCCGCGACGATCGCGTCGGCCGTGACGGCACCCGTCGGCGCGGCGACTGTCTCGAGCTGCGGCTCCATCTCGGCGAGGAACGTCGAGAGCACCTGGCGGTACTCGGGGTGCACGGTCGACGCCGTGACGACGCGACCGTAGCGCTTCGTGATCGTCAACGCCATCAGCATCGCCTCACCGGCCGCCGAGCCCCCGTCATAAAGACTGGCGTTGGAGACGTCCATCCCGGTCAGCTCGGCGATGAGCGATTGATACTCGAAGATCGCCTGGAGCGTCCCCTGGCTGGCCTCGGCCTGGTAGGGCGTGTACGAGGTGTAGAACTCGCCCCGCCCCGCAAGCTGGTCGACCACCGCCGGGATGAAGTGGTCGTAGCAGCCGCCACCCAGGAAGCCGACCCGCCGATCGGCGCCGGCGTTTCGCGCCAACAGCTCCGAGACCTGCCCGGTCAGCTCCAGCTCCGAGAGCGCGGGCGGGACCTGCAACGGGCCCTTCAGGCGGTACTCGGCCGGCACGGCGTCGAACAGACCGTCGAGCGAGTCGAGCCCGATCGCTTGCAGCATCACACGGATGTCGTCGTCGGTATTCGCGATGTACGCCATGAGCTCTCGCTTCCCGGTTCGTTCGATGGTTCTGGAGCGACACGCGGCGATCGCGTGTGGTGCCGTGCGATCAATGCGGGAAAAGTCAAGGGCGCGACGGGGCGCCCGACCCAATACCGGCGGCGTCTCGTGCTTCAAGACGGACCCGCCCAGGCGGAAAGAGCGCGGATCGGGCCAACCGGCTCAGTGTGCCTCGTCGGCGATCTTGCGCTCGTAGGCCGAGTGGTCCATCAGCTTCGCGACAGCCGACGGGTCGCTGACCTTCATCTTGATCAGCCATCCGGCGCCAAATGGATCATCCGAGAGAAGCTGGAGGTTGTCGGCCACCCTGGTATTGACCTCCGTGACCTCACCGTCAAGGGGGGCGTACAGATCGCCGACACTCTTGACGCTCTCGATCTCGCCGCAGGTCTTGCCGGCGGTGAGATGCGTGCCGACGGCCGGCAGCTCGATCATCGTCAGGTCGCTCAGTTGCTCGACGGCGAACTTCGAGATGCCGACGGTCGCCACATCGCCCTCGAGGGCGACCCACTCGTGCGTGTCGGTGTAGCGAAGAGACTGGGGATCCATTGCGAGGTCATCCTTTCAGGTGGCGGTCGCGGAGGCGGTCCGCTTGTAGAACGGGAGCTTGACGACGCGGGCCGACTCGCGGTGTCCGCGGACATCGACTGCGATCTCCGCGTCGATGGGGGCCGAGCCAGGCGCGACCATCGCCATCGCGATGCTCTGCTGGAGCGTCGGCGAGAACGTGCCCGAGGTGACCAGCCCGATCTCACGCTGGCCGGAGAGAACAAGCGAGCCCTGCCGCGCGATCCGCTTGCCCCCGAGCGCCAGCCCGATCCGGGTCAGCGGCGGAGCGGCCTTGCGCCCAACCAGGACGTCGCGGCCGGCGAATTCTCCCTTGTCCAGCTTCACCGCCCAGCCCAGCCCGGCCGAGAACGGGTCGGTCTCCTCGCCCAGCTCGTGGCCATAGAGCGGCATCGCCGCCTCGAGGCGCAGCGTGTCCCGCGCGCCCAGGCCGCATGGCGCGATCCCGTGAGCACGGCCCGAGTCGAGCAGCGCCTCCCACACCGAGACGGCCGAGTCCTTCGCCACGATCAGCTCGAATCCGTCCTCACCGGTGTACCCCGTCCGGCTGGCGATCGCGTCGATCCGGCCGAGCAGCCGGCCCGTCGTGAGGTGATAGTACTTCACCGGCGCCAGCGGCTGGTCAAATAGTGGCTGAAGCGTCTCGATCGCCCGCGGGCCCTGCACGGCGATCATCGCCGTGTCGAGTGTGCGATCCTGCATCCGCCCGTCAGCTTTGCCCCGGCCCGCCTCGAGCCGAGCCACCACGGGCAGCCGATTGGACGCGTTGCACACGACCAGGTAGGCAAACGGCTGGCGATAGACCAGGATATCGTCAATCACCCCGCCCCGGTCGTTGGTCATCAGGCTATACTGAATCTGTCCGTCCGCAAGTCGCGAGACCTGGTTCGTCGTGAGCCGCTCCAGCCAGTCCAGTACCCCGGGCCCGTCAAATGTCAGCCGACCCATGTGGCTGATGTCGAACAGCCCCACGCGGCCACGCACCGCCTCGTGCTCGTCCACGATCGAGGTGTACTGGACAGGCATGGACCATCCGCCGAATTCCACCAGGCGGCCGCCATGCGATTGATGCCATTGGTGCAGCGGTGTAGTCAGCAGCGGTGCGGTCGTAGACACGGAGGACCTCAGCAATCGAGATCGGGGAAGTCGGCGGTCGTCACGACGGAGTTGGGCTGATTTTATAGAGAGGCGGCCGAATTGGAAAGTCCCGCCGTGCGAGGATGGTCGGACGCGTCAGAGGTGTCGCGGCGAGACACAGGCAGGCGTAGGCAGGCGGAATGAACGTCCGGACGTGGAGGGGCGATGGCAGAGTCGGAGCGATCGGAACAGCCGGGGCCGTCGGGAATTCGCGAGGTCTATACGCATCGGCTGGAGCAGCGGCGGACCACACATGCCTCGTGGTCGTACTGGGACCGCCGGCTGTCGGATATCCGACTCGCCGCGTTCTTCGCCGTGGTGGCGTGCGCCGTCTGGGCCTACCAGGGGAGCTGGATCGGGGCGTACTGGCTGGGCGGCACGACGGCTGGCTTCGTCGCGCTCTTGCTCGCCCATGAGCCAATCCGACGCCGGGCGGACCGGACCCGGCGCGCGGTCGATTTCTATTCGCGGGGACTGGCGCGAGTGAATGGCCAGTGGGCCGGGACAGGTGTCGAGGGGACCGAGTTCCTCAACCTCGATCACCCCTACGCGGCTGACCTCGACCTGTTCGGACGGGGCTCACTCTTCGAGCGGATCTGCACCGCGCGCACCAGGACCGGCGAGTCGATCCTGGCCTCGTGGCTGCTCGAGCCGGCCGACCGGTCGACGATCGCCGAGCGGCACGAGGCGGTCGCCGAGCTCCGGCCGCGGCTGGACCTTCGCGAGGACCTGGAGCTGCTCGGCGCGCAGGTCCGCACCGGGATCGATCCCGAGGCGCTCGCCGCCTGGTGCGCCGAGCCCCGCGTTCTGACCGGGTGGGGATTGCCGGTCGTCACGATCACGCTCTCGCTGCTCGGCACCGCTGCGCTCGTGGGCTGGCTTTTCTTGAACTGGGGGTTGAAGCCACTCGTCCTGGTGGCCCTCGTCGACCTGATCGCGTCGGTCCTGCTCTCGCGCCGGGTCCATCACGCCATCGCCGAGGTGGATCGGCGAACGCACGACCTGGTGCTGCTCGCCGAGTTGCTCTCGCGATTGGAGCATGAGTCATTTCAGGCCTCCCTGCTCCGCCGGCTGCGGGCCCAGATGGAAACTGAAGGAACTCCGGCCTCGACCCGAATTCGACGCCTGGCGCGGCGGCTGACGCTGCTCGACGCGGCTCGCAACCAGTTCTTCGCTCCGCTGGCCGCCCTGTGGCACTGGACGACTCACCTGGCCCTGGCGATCGACGCCTGGCGCGGCGACGCCGGGTCCGAGGTCGCCCACTGGATCCGCGCCGTGGGCGAGATCGAGGCGCTCTGCGCGCTGGGCGCCTACGCCGCCGAGAATCCGGCCGATCCGTTCCCCGACGTGGTCGACGGACCCGCGCTTTTCGAGGCGGAGGATCTCGGCCACCCGCTCATCGCCGAGGACTTGTGCATCCGGAACGACGTCACGCTCGGGCCGGAGGTCCGGGTCCTGATTGTCAGCGGCTCGAACATGTCGGGCAAGAGCACGCTTTTGCGCACGGTCGGCGCCAACGCCGTGCTCGCGCTGGCTGGCGCGCCGGTGCGGGCCGCGCGGCTTCGGCTGTCGCCGCTCGCCATCGGCGCGACGTTGC
The DNA here is from genome assembly GCA_021818605.1 of Planctomycetota bacterium. GTDB lineage: Bacteria > Planctomycetota > Planctomycetia > Isosphaerales > Isosphaeraceae > JAKAUH01. The sequence continues at coordinate 556 of JAKAUH010000225.1, read as the reverse complement.
GGGTGCAGGACTCGCTCCAGGCGGGCCGATCGCGATTCTACGCCGAGATCACGCGCGTGCGGCAGATCGTCACGATGGCGCGCGGACCCCTGCCGTTGCTCTTTCTTTTCGACGAGCTGTTCCACGGCACCAACTCGCACGACCGCACGGTCGGCGCGGGTTCGGTGCTCCGCAGCCTGCTCGAGAGCGGCGCGCTCGGGTTGATCACAACCCACGACCTGTCGCTGGCCCGGATCGCCGATGAACTGGCCCCGCGGGCCTTGAACGTCCACTTCGAGGACCAGCTCCGCGACGGCCAGATGCACTTCGACTACCGAATGCATCCCGGCGTCGTCGAGCATTCGAACGCCCTGGCGCTGATGCGCGCGATCGGTCTGCAGGTGTGAAGCACCGCCGGCTTTGCGGTCCCTCAAGAAGCGGGGACTGGGTCGAATGGCATCAAGATCACCTGTTACACCGACTTGAGGATCCTTCGTGCCGAGGTAATCATCAGGCGGATAATGCGTCGTAACCCCTTGCGGCGCATGAAAAAACCCCGATTTCTCGGGGTTTTGCT
>JAKAUH010000639.1 GCA_021818605.1 Planctomycetota bacterium | reverse complement strand
GATCTGATGGAGCTGCCCAGCAACCGCGACACGGTCCTGCATTTTTTCGAGCAGATGAAGAAGGGGTTCCCGGACCTGCGGAACTTCTACACGAGGGAGAACGGCGATCTGGTGCTGGAGGGGGACAAGGAGCAGGAATCGTACCGGTGGCTGGCCATAGAGCCGCGCCGGCTCTGCTCGGGCACGATGAACCCCGAGACGCCCGACCAGGCATTCCGCCAGCACGAGATGGTGCTCGACCTGGCGCCGCCGTTGTTGACCATCAGCCTGCTCGACTGCGAGGCCCTCGACCTGATGTTCGGCTTCGACTTCAACTACGACGGCAACCACGACGAGGTGGTGGCCGAGGCCCTGGGGGTCGGACACGGGCTCGAGGGGCTTTTTGACCTGCCCCGCGCGCAGGTGATCAACTTCGAGCCCTCGCTGACCCTGGCGCTGAGCGAATCGTGCCAGCTCCAGTGCCGCCTGGCTGTCGAGACCCGGACCAACGCGTACCAGGTGCGGACGCGCGAGTACGGCGACGAGCAGATCAGTGTGTACTTCACCGTGCGGCAGTACTGGGGGACCGGGCCGGAGCAGAGCTTTCTCGAGTCGCTCAAGCGCCAGCGCGAGCTCGGCGAGGAGATCCTCGAGCGCGCTGTGATCCCCCGGATCGTGCGGCCCCTGGCGCAGGTCATTGCATCGCGTTGAGACAGGATCCGGCGATTGCATGACGCCGGGTTGGAGCGGAAACCAGCCCCCGAGGAGGCATTCGACGACTCATGACCCGACTGAGCAGCCTGGTGCAGAACTTGACGGCGGAGACGGCCTTCACCGTCCTGGCGATGGCCCGGGCCCTGAAGGCCAGGGGCAAGGACGTGGTCGAGCTGGAGATCGGCGACAGTCCGTTCCCCAGCACGCCGAACGCCAAGAAGGCCGGGATCCGGGCAATCGAGGAGAACGAGACGGGCTACTGCCCCAGCATGGGCCTGCCCGACTTCCGCCGCGCGGCGGCGAAGTTCGTCTCGGAGGAGTTCGGCTACGCGGCGTCAATGGAGAACATTGTCGTCGCCTCCGGCGCCAAGCCGTTCGAGCAGTATTTCGCCGAGGCCGTGCTCGAGCCGGGCGACGGCGTGCTGGTCTTCAGCCCGCAGTTCCCCACGTATGTCCCGAACCTCGAGCGCCGAGGCGCGCGGGCCGTCATGATGCCGCTGAAGGTGGAACGGCAGTTCCGGCCGTCGGCCGACGACGTGCGCCACTTCCTCGCGACCGACCCGAAGCCCCGCGCGATCCTCTTGAACTCGCCGCACAACCCCACCGGCGGCGTGGCGACCCGCGAGGATCTCGCCGCGATCGCCGACGTGGTGCGCGGCTCGGACGTGATGATCTTCTCCGACGAGCCCTATTGCCACATGGTCTGGCGCGGGGCGCACGCGTCGATCCTGGCCGAGCCGGGGATGATGGAGCACACGGTCGCGGCGTACACCTTTAGCAAGTCGTACAGCATGAGCGGCTGGCGGGTCGGCTTCGCTGTGGCCGCGCCCGCGGTGGCCGACGCGATCGGCAAGCTGATCAACACGACCGCCTCGTGCAGCCCGCCCCTGGCCCAGCGCGCCGCCCAGGCCGCCCTGGAACTGGATCGCGAGACCCGCGACGAGTACATGGCGCGGTTCCGCGCCAAGGTCGACCGGCTCTGCGACGGCCTCGAGACGATTCCCGGATTCCGCGTCGGGCGCCCGGCCGGCACGTTCTACGTCTTCCCCGACGTCCGCGCCATCTGCAACCGCCTGGGCATCACCTCGCACGGGCTGGCGCTCTACCTGCTCGAGGGCGCCGACGACGCCTTCGGCGTCGCCTGCCTGGGCGGCGAGTGCTTCGGCGACGCCGGGCGCGGCTTCATGCGCTTCAGTTGCGCCGAGCCCGACGAGCGGATCGACCAGGCCGTCGCCTTCCTTCCTGGAGCACTCGAGCGTACCGACCGCGTCCGGCGCTACCTCCAGGCGAACCCGCAGTTCGTCCTGGCCGAGCCGTATCCGACCTCGTGAGTCCCGATCGGACCGGGCGGGCCGGACTCTCCTGGACCGTCTCGCCCGCCCGTCCGCCACGCCGGTCCGACGCCCGATTCTCGGCGGACCATGAACCCGGAGCGGACAGCGTGACGCGGAAGACAGAGGGCCCGGAACTGGCGACGATCCGGATCGGGAGCAGTTGGCAGATCGCGTATCACCGTCTCCTCCGCCTCTCTCCCGACCGGGCTGGGGAGGTCGCCACGACCGTGCCTGGTGTTACGATCTGGCACCTCTCCTTTAACGAGGACCTGCTCCAGATCATCAATCCCGACCGAGGGCTCCTCGTGGATGTTGGCTGGTATCCGGACTCCGATCCAACGGGGGCCTTCGGGCTGGTGATCGTCCGCCGACGTGAAGAAGGCGAGGATCCCGCTCGACCTTCCTACGACTGGAGGAATCCGCTATTCGAGTTTCGGACGAGATCCGTCGAGGACCTGGTCGCCGAGATCGAGAAGCACACGGCATGATGCCGAGCCTGTTCGCTCGCGGAGGCGAGAGCCTCGCCAGGTTGTCACCCGCCGCGGCCGAGCCTTCCCCGAGGAACGCCTCGGATACCATCAAGGGGATGCCGAAAAGGGGTCAGACGGCCGCCGACGAGGAATATTACCCCGGCAAGGAAGATTCTCAAGTCGGTCGGGCATTCTCGTCACGCGCAATAAGATTGGCATGGCAGGAAATCCTGATCTATTCCTCCGGCATGAAAGTCGGTCGTTCATTCTTGTCCGACGGGGCCTGAGTGTCGGGCAAGAATGAGCGACCGACTTGAGGATCTTTCGTGCCGGGGTAAGATGTTTGGCCTCTTTGGGGCACGTACCGATCCGCATGGGCCGAGTCTCAGCCAGGTGGTGTTTGGCGAGTCGTGTAGGAGAACACGTGGAACACCTTCAGTCCGGATCACTGATCTGAGGATCCCAAGCCGAACATGGCCTCGATGCTTTTGTAGATCGTCTGCAGCTTCCGAAGACGCCTGCCGTGGATCGCGAAGTCGAGGGTTACGGTCAGGCTGTGTTCCGGAGCCAGGGTCTCACCGGCGATCAGGACGTCCTCATAAGGCGCCCCGTCCTCAAGGCCGCTGGCGCTGGCGAGCGTGACGCCGTCCACCAGGCCATTGAATTCGAGTGCCAACGGTCCGCTCAGCGGGTTCGGGCCCGTGTCGGTGATCGTGATCTGCTGCTGCGCCACCTCGGTGCGAGCGCGGTCGCGGCCGGCCTTCTGGGACCACTGCAAGGGCCCGCGGCGGATGGTCAGTTCGCTGGACTTCACAGCCGGCGAGATCGTGATCGGGTTCGTGGAGATCGGCGTCAGGTCGCCGCCGGTGGCGGTCAGGACGTAGGTGCCCGGCAGATTCACCGAGAGGTCTGTGAACCGGGCCACGCCGCGAGCGACGCGGACGGTCGTCTTGCCGGAGAGGGTCGCACCCGCCGGCCCGCTTGCGATTGAGACGGTCACGAGCTGCGTATTGTCGCTGGCGACCGTGTGGTTCGAGTTGTCCACGACGTTCACGACGATCGCCGGGCGAATCGGCTTGCCGGCCGTGCCCCGCGCCGGCTGGGAGAGGATGCCAAGCCCGTTGGGTACGTCGGTCGCGGGCGTCAGGGTCTGGGCGTTACCAATCGCGGTGCCGCCCTGGAGACGAATCTCGTTGACGACGTAGCTGGTCGAGGGCACCTGGACGCCGTTGCTGATCGACAAGAGCGCGGCCGGGGCGTAGACCAGGCCGTCGAAACCGGGGATCGCTCCGGTGCTGAAGCTGATTGTCTGCGCATTCTCCCGCGACTGGAAAATCACGATCCCGGCATAGGTCCCGGTCGTGGCTGGCGTGAGCTGCACCGAGCCGGCGTTGGTGAGGTTGATGGCGCCGAAGGTCCCGCCGGTCAGCGGATACTGGCTGCCGTCGTTGTAGATCAGAACGCCCGTGCCCTTCACCGTCGCCCCGCCGCTGACGCTGAAGCCGCCGCCAGCGATCTCGTAGATGCCCGGGTTGAGGGTCAGCGTCGCGCCGTTCGAGACGTTGATCGCGCCGTAGACGCCAGGGTTAATTGTCAGCGAGGCGCCGCCGCCCAGGTTCACCGAGCCCTGCACTGGACCGGCGGAGGGCACCGGCAGGTTGGCAAGCGGGTCGGATACCGGCTGGGTGTGCGTGGCCGGCGCCGGGGTGACCGAGGCACCGCCGTTGATGCTCGCGCCGCCGACGACCTGGATCTGGCTGGCCCCGATCCTCGCGCCGCCGCTGGCGTCGAGCGCCGAGGAGGAGCTCGAATCGACCTCCAGCAGGCCGGACGTGTAGAGGCTCGATCCCGATGTGACCTCGAGTGCGTCGCTGGCGTTGGGATTCAGGACGTAGATCGAATTGCCCACGACGACCGACGCGCCCGAGTTCGTCGTGCTGGCCAGGAAGTCAGGGTTTCCGCTGTAGGTCGCGGTGATCGTGTGGGCGCCGGGGACCAGGCTGGTGAGAGTGAGCGTGGCCGTGCCGCCGGTCAGGAGCACGGGGCCGTAGTCAATGCCGGTGATCGTATCGACGAATTCCACCGTGCCCATTGGCGTGCCGCCGCCCGGGGCGGTCGCGGCCACGCGGGCCGTGAAGGTGATCGCCTGGCCAAAGTCGGAGGCCGGGGACGAGGCGGTGATGGTCGTCGTGGTCGCGTCCTGGTTGACGTTCTGGACCAGTGACGTGGAGCTGTTCGAGAAGTTGCCGTCGCCGTTGTAGACGGCGCGGATGACCTGGCCGGTTCCCGCGCCGAGGCCGGACCAGGTCAGCGCGGCGGTCGTCACGCCGCCGGTCGTGGACACGGCCACCGGCTGGCCGAGCTGCGTCGTGCCATCGTAGAAGGTCACCGTGCCGGTCGGCGCGGCCACGAGCGTGGTGCCGGGGGCCTGAACGCTGATCGTGGCCGTGAAGGTCGTCGGCTCGCCATAGGTCGTTGGGTTAAGCGAGGACGTCAGCGCGGTCGTCGTGGCGGCCTGCTGGACGGTCTGCGTGATCGGCGTCGACAGACTGCCGAGGTCGATCGTGTTGTTACTGGTGTACGACGCGGTGATGGTTTGACCGCCGACGGCCAGGTTGCCGACCGTGATCGAGGCCGCCGAGACGGTGCTGCCCGCGGTGAGCGGCTCGGTGCCGATCGGGTTGCCGTTATCGTAGAACGTCACCGATCCCGTGGGGACCGCGGCGACGCCGTCCGCGGCGACCGTGGCGGTGAACGTCACCGGCTGGCCGAAGACCGACGTGTTGCCAGCCGCGGACGAGGCCACCGTGGTCGTGGTCGCGATGGTCATCGCGTACTGCGCGGAGACGGTCGCGGAGAGACCGTCCTTGTCGGTGATCTTGATGGTCACCGTGTACGGGCCGGACCCGTTGTAAAGATGGGCCAGGGTGATGCTGCCCGGAGTCGTCGCCGTCGGCTCGACGATGAGGGGCACGGTCTGGCCCTGGGCGTTCACGTAGGTCGAGTTGGGGTCGATCGTGCTGGTGACGCCATCGCCCCAGTTAACCATCACGGTGTCCCGATCGGCGATGCCCGGCTCGGTGAATGGCTCGACGATCGTGAGTGGCTGGCCCATCACGAAGGTGCCGTTTTGCAGCGGAGCCAGGGTCGGGCCCACGTCCTTGACCGTCGCGGTGAACGACGCCTGGCCGACGCCCCCACCACCATCGGCGAGCGAGACGGTCACGTCGTAAGTGCCCTGATCGGAGTAAATGTGGCTGCCGGTGATCGTGCCGGTGGTCGGGACGCCAGCGCTTCCCTCGACGACGGTCACCGTGCCCGCGCTGGTGGTGCCGTCGCCCCAGTTGATCGTCGCCGGGTAGCTGGCGGCCGTGGCGCCGGCCACGAAGCCGGGGTCGGTGAAGGTCGCGTTGACCGCGACCGGGCTTCCCTGGTTGACGGTCGCGTTGCCGTTGGCGGTGACGGTCGGCGGCGTGTCGAGCACGCTGATCGTGCCGGCGCCCTGCTGGCCCAGGCTGTCGAGGACCGTCACGGTCACGTCGTAGTTGCCATACGCGGTGTAGGTGTGCGTGCCCGAGACAACGCCCGTGGTTGGGGTGCCGGCGGAGCCCTGCGTCACCATGACCGTACCGTCGCTGGTGGTGCCGTCGCCCCAGTTGATCGAGGCCGTGTAGGTCTCGGTCGAGCCGTTGGCCGGGAAGCTCGGATCGGTGAAGGTCGTGCTGATCGCGACCGGCGTGCCCGGCGACTGGTCCACCGACGGCGCCGGGACGACGATCGGGGCCACGTCGGTCACCTCGACCGGGAACGACGCGGTGCTGGAGCCGCCGAACGCGTCGGCGACCGAGACGATCACCGTGTAGACGCCGGGATAGCCGTAGACATGACTGTCGCCGATCGTGCCAGGGTCGCCCGGAGCGGAAGGCGCCGTCAGGTCGGCGGCCGGCACGGTCTGCACCCCTGAGCCGTCGCCCCAGTTGATCGTCGCTGTGACGCCGTCGGGCGCCGCGGAGTCGGTGAACGTCGTCTGGCTCATCGTGAACGTCGAGCCCGCGGCGACCGTCTGCTCGGGGCCTGTCGAGATCGCGACCGTGGGTGCGCCGACGGTGACGTCGAACTGGGTCGAACCCGTCTTACCCTCGCTGTCGGCCACGGCGACGGTGACCTGATACGTCTTGCTGGGCTGATAAACATGGCTGCCGACGATCGTGCCGATGGTCGGCACACCAGCCGAGCCCTCAGTGACGTTGACCGTGCCGGGGCTGGTGGTGCCGTCGCCCCAGTTGATCGTCGCGGTGAAGTTCCAGCTCGACGCCGGGGTCGCGTAACCGAGATCGCTGAACGTCACACCCGGAAGCGAGAACGGCGTCCCGGCGCTGACCGTCTGGTTGGCGACAGGCGCGACAGTCGGGGCGACGTCGGTCACCTGGATGGTCGTGGTGTAGTCGGTGAAGGTGCCGTCCGCGGCCGTGATCCGGCCGTGGATGACATCGAGGCCGGGCTGGGCCAGCAGGCTGGGCGGCACGGCGGCTGTGGGGCTGGTGCTATTCTGGATCTCGAAGGTGCCGTTATCGAGGAAGTCATAACTGTAGGTGAACCCGGCCGCGGTCTGGGCCGCCGAGGGGTCGAACGGATTCGTGAACGACACCGTGCTGCTGCCGCCGATCGATGTATTCGTGCCCGAGAACGTCGCGGTGGGGGCGGTCGCGTCGACCACCAGAGTGGTCGGGGCCGAGATCGCATTGACGCCGCCAGTGTAGACCGCCTCGACACGAACGTCGCGATATGTGCCCTCGTCGATCCCAAGCGACTGTAGCTGCTCCCAGGTGAGGGTGATCTGGCTGGTCGCCATGCCGTCGGCAGTGCTGGTTGTGGTGCCGGTGGCCTGGGAGAAGCTGGATCCGCCGGTCAGGTTCCAGTCGAACGCCGACGGCGAACCGGTGGCCGTGGCCGTGAGTGTCAGGCTGCCGCCCGCGCTGATGGTGTAGGGACCGCCGGCGCTGACGGACTGCGGCCCGACCGAGACATTCACTGCCTGCGTGGCCGTTGTGGCGGCGAAATACGGGTCGGCGGCGGCCACCGAGATCGTGTCATTGTCGGTTGTTGTGAACGTATGCGAGGCCGAGCCGGCGTCGGCGGGAAGCGTCGTGGTGCTCCCATCGCCCCAGTTGATTGTCCAGCCGGTGATCCCATAGCCCGCGCCGGCGACCTCGTGGGCGGAGAAGTCGATCGTGTAAGGCACGCCGGCCGTGGCGGTCGCCGCGCCGCTGACCGTGATCGTCGGCGCTACGGCCTCGATCGTCAGGCTCGAGTACGCCGTCACCGTGCCCGAGGTGGTCGTCACCCGCAGGGCGATCGGGTACGTGCCAGGCTTGTTCAGGCCCAGGGCGGCCAGTTGCGCCCAGGACAGCGTGGGGGTCAGGCCGCTGGCATCGCCGAAGGTTCCCTGGCCGGTGAGGTCCCACGACTCGGAGACGATCGTCGAGTTCGTGGCCGGAGTCGCCGTACCGGCCAGGGTGAGGCCCTGACCTTCGAGGATCGGCTGATAGGTCCCCGCGCTCACGGTCGCGCCGACGAAGCCCGGGATGTTTGCGATCTGGGTGTAGGCGACAGTGCCGTCGGCCCCGCCGGCGACTGCGATCCGGCCGCTCGGAATGGCCGGCTGGCCGCTGGCGATGGGCTGGCCCGAGAGGGTGTAGGTGGCGATCGGATCGCCCTGGGCGTTGAAGAGGAGCGTGTCGTTGCCGCCGCCTCCGTTGACCGCGACGGTGGCCGTCGCGTCGAGTGCGGCACCGTCGATCTGGGTCGTGCCGTTGCCGCTGCCCATGTTGATGGTGATCGCGTCGCCGGCCGCGGCCGAGCCGAGGTCGAAGACATCGTTGCCGCCACCGCCGTTGATGGTCAGCGTGGCGTTCGTGTCGGCCGGGCCGGGGTGGGCCGTCACCTGGTCGGGGCCGGCGCCGGTGGTCACCGTGGTCGTGCCGCCGATGTCGTCGAGCGTGATCGTGTTGGCACCCGAGCCGACCGTGATGTTGAGCGGCACCGAGGCCGTGGTGCCCGGGCCGGTCGTGGCATACTGCGTCTCGCCGAGCACGTTATCGCCGTTGCCGAGCGTGACGTTCAGGGTCTGGATGTTGCTGTAGCTCAGCGAGAGCGACTGCGGCGCCTCGATCGGGGCGGGGACGAACGACGCCAGCCCGCCGCCGCCAACCGGCGCGACGATGCAATCGAATGGAATGCCCATGGCGGCCACCTCGCGCCCCAGGCTGGCATTGCCCTCAATCACCAGCGGGTCGTCGTAGGCGCTGGCGAC
>JAKAUH010000154.1 GCA_021818605.1 Planctomycetota bacterium | reverse complement strand
CGGTCCCGCGCGGCCGGCTCGAGCCGCGGCGTGGGACGGTCTTCTGCATGACAGGACTCCGCGGCCTCGGCCCGCGGCGCCAGGTGACGAAACGCACGCAATGTCAGGACGATCGCCGCGGCGAACAGGACCGCCGCGTTGGTCTGGTGGAGCGTCCGCACGGCCGCCTGCACGGCCGGCACCGGCCGGGCCGTGCCGTCCAGCGGCCAGAGCAGGACCAGCGCCCCCACGCCCAGCGCGACCTGCGCGACCGTGGACGCCGCCAGCACCCAGGCCGGCCCTCGCAACGACCGCGACCCGCCCTCCTTCGAGGACGAGCCCGTCGTCGTGCGGACATGCCACGCGAGCCAGGCCGAGTAGCATAATACCACCACCGCGACCCCCGAATGCATCCACAAGGCCGACGGAGTCGCGAAATGCCGCATCCAGCTCCCCAGGCCAATCTGGACGTACACCAAAACCACCGCGACCGCCGACGCCGCCCGCAGATTGCCCCGGTCCTCGTCGCGAGCCGACGCGCCGAGCCAGTCGCGGCCCGTGAAGACGCAGAGCGCCACCAGCAGGCCGAAGAACGCCTGGCCCACCGCGCCGTGCACCGCCGCCAGGTTCGTCGACACCCACTCGACCCGCTGACCGCCCAGCACACCCTGGCCGCATACAGCGAGGAACGCCACCACGCCCAGCACCTTCAGCCAGCGCCTGGGCTCGAACGCCAGGAACGCCAGCATCACCACCAACGTCGCCAGGCCGACCGCCGCGCCGTACAGCCGGTGGACATGCTCGACCTGGACGCCGAAGGGCGCTCTCCAGAAGTTGTAGAGGAACATGTTCTCGGAGAACGTCGTCGGCCAGTCGGGGACCGCCATGCCGACGCGGTACGTCGTCACCGAGCCGCCCAGGTAGAGCAGGGGGAGGGTCAGCACCGCCGCGAACAGGGCGGCCGCATGGACGACCAGGCGATAGGTTGGGGTGCTCTTCATCGGTTCAACCGTGGTTTCCGGGTGTTCGTTCGGGGTCGGAGTCGCGATGTCAGGCCATGATCGGGTCGAGCGGGCCGGCCTTCGCCGGGCGCGGCATCGTCTGCGGCAGGTAGTCCTCGTCCACTCCCGGCACGCTGTACTCGTACGCGGGGTGGTAGACCGTGGGAATCCGTTCGAAGTTGTAGTGTGGCGGAGGCGAGGTCGTGGTCCACTCGAGCGTGTTGGCGTGCCAGGGATTCGCCGACGCCCGGCGGCCGAGGACCAGGCTGTACAGGAAGTTCAGGACCAGGATGATCTGGGCGGCGCCGAGCAGGAAGGCGCTGATCGTCATGAAGACGTTCATCCCCTGCGTCCCCGGCCCGCGCAGGTAGTGATAGATCGTCGAATCAGCGATCCGCCGCGGGAAGCCATGCATCCCAATGATGTGCATCGGGAAAAACGTGGCGTTGAAGAAGATGAACGTGAGGAAGAAGTGAATCTTCCCCAGCGGCTCGTTCATCATCCGGCCGAAAATCTTGGGGAACCAGTAATAGATCGCCGCGAAGATCGCGAACGTGCTGCCGCCGAAGAGTACGTAGTGGATGTGCCCGACGATGAAGTAGGTGTCGTGGATGTGGATATCGACGGGCGTCGCGGCCATGAAGATGCCCGATAGCCCGCCGATGACGAACATCGACACGAACGCGATGGCGTTCAGCATCGCCGAGGTGTACTGGAGTCGCCCGCCCCACATCGTGCCCAGCCAGTTGAACACCTTGATGGCCGATGGGAGCGCGATCATCATCGTCGAGAGCATGAAGGTCGCGCCCAGCATCGGGTTCATGCCAGACATGAACATGTGGTGGCCCCAGACGATGAAGCCCAGCCCGGCGATCGTGGCGATGGCGATGACCATCGGCTTGTAGCCGAAGAGCGGCTTGCGCGAGAACGTGGCGATGATGTCCGAGACCATCCCCATCGCCGGCAGGATCATCACGTACACGGCCGGGTGCGAGTAGAACCAGAACAGGTGCTGGTACAGGAGCGGCCCGCCGCCGCCGACGATCGACGGGGCATTGGCGACCGTCGCGCCGGCCGGCTGGAAGAAGTTGGTGCCGGCAACGCGGTCGAGCAACTGCATGATCAGTGCCGAGGTCAGGACCGGCAGCGCGAACGCCTGGAGCATCGCCGTAATGAACAGCGCCCAGACGGTCATCGGCATGCGGAACAGCCGCATCCCCGGGGCGCGGAGCATCACGATCGTCGTGATGTAGTTGATCGACCCCATCAGCGACGACAGCCCGGCGGACAACATCGCCATCAGCCAGTAGGTCTGGCCGTTGAGCGAGCCGGGGGTCGACCATTTGGCGTCGGTCAGCGGCGGGTAGCTGGTCCAGCCCGCCTCGGCGGCGCCCCCCTCGACGAATAACGAGTAGCTGATGAGTACGAACGCCGGCCACATGAACCAGTAGGAGATCATGTTGAGCCGGGGAAACGCCATGTCGCGCGCCCCGATCATCAGCGGGATCAGGAAGTTGCCGAAGGCGCCGTTGAGCAACGGGATGATCACGAAGAAGATCATGATCGTCGCGTGCATCGTGAACAGCTTGTTGTAGACCTCGGGCGGCATCTGGAACCCGAACGACGGCGCCGACCAGAGCCAGCGCGACAGGATGGGCATCGGCTTCCACGGCCAGGCGAGCTGCCAGCGCACGGCCAGGGCCAGAAGGCCGCCGAGCACCATGAAGATCAGGCCGCTGAAGAGGAACTGGACGGCGATGACCTTGTGGTTGGTCGAGAAGACGTAGCGGAACAGGAAGAACCGAGGCGCGGGGTGGATCTCGTCATGGGCGTGACCGTGCGCATCGGCGTGGGCGTGGAAGTGGGCCTGCGCGGTCCCCGTCCCGAGGCCGTCGGCCGGCCCGCTTGACGCAGCCGGCGCGGGCGCCGGATCGCCGCTGGACGCTCGCTCGTCAGTCATCCCGATCACCTCCCTCGGACCCGGACCCAGGTATCATGGCGAGCTGGCTTCGGCCCTGCTCAGCCAGCTTTTCGTCGATCCAGCGCCGGAGGTCCTTCTCCGTCTCGTGGACCGTGACGTTGCCGCGCATCTTGTAATGGCCCCAGCCGCACAGCTCGGCGCAGACCAGCTCGTACTCGCCGGCCTCGTCGCAATCGAACCACACGGGAATCGTGAGCCCGGGCACCGCGTCCTGCTTGATCCGGAGCTGGGGCAGGTAGAACGAATGGAGGACGTCGGCCGACTTCAGGTAGATGAGGACCGACTGCTTCTTGACGAAGTGCAGGTCGTCGATCACCACCAGGTCGTCGGCCGTGTTGAGCTTGCGGTCGGGGCCGGGGTAGCGCATCACCCACTGGAACTGCCGCGCCGTGATCTCGGCCAGCGGCGGGACCCTGGGGGCCGAGCCGCGGTACTTGATCGAGGCCCAGGTGCCCATCTGGTAGAGCGCGATGAACACCAGGATGCCGGCCGGGATGACGGTCCAGATCAGCTCGAGCAACTGGCTGCCGTGCGAGTACACGGCCTTGCGGACGGGCCGGCCCTGCTCGTCGCGGCGGTCGGGGAAGCGGTACATGGCCGCGACCAGGACCACCTGGGTAATGATGAAGACGCCGCCCGTGACGAACAGGATGATCAGGAAGAGGTTGTCGATCTCGCGGCCGAAGGTCGAGACCACGCGGTGCATGTCGCGCGCGGTGTTGGGCAACCACCAGTCGGGGTCGAAGTACGAGTAGACGAAGCACCCCACGGTGCTGATCGCCGCCATCGCGAAGAGGATGCTCCACTTACGCACGGAAAAAGCTCCCGTCCCGCGTCCCGAGGCCATCGTGGTTCTGATCGGGCCGGGCGAGAGCCGGCCGCGGACCTGCGTTCATCGACCCCTCGCATCGGCCACGGCGGTCCCGGCCGGGGCGTTCTGGGGGGCATCGGTCAGCAGCGTGGGCTCGTAGGGGAGCGCCAGCACGAAGTTCACGATGTCCCAGGTCTTCTCGTCGTCGAATGGCGAGGGGTAGTGGCCCGGCATCTGGGCCCCGTTGATCCCCTTGGCGATCCGCCAGTAGAGATCGATCGGCCGACGGCCGCCCTTGTACATTGGCTTGTTGAGATTCGCCGGCCGCAGCGGGTTGCCCCAGTCGTCCTTCCAGAGCTTCTTGCTGTCCCTGGAGATCAACTCCTCGGCACGGCGGGCACGCTCGCTGGGATTGCCGCCGAAGACGATCTTGTTGAACGTCTCCTGGTCGATGAAGCTGTCGCCGTCACCGGCGGCGAGGCGTCCGTGGCAGTCCTTGCAGTCGCTCGCGAGGAACAGGTCGCGGCCCCGCAGGATGCTGGCTCGCGTCGGCTCGGTCCGGGCGACTTTCGGGTTGAGCCGGGCCGACTGCGACTTGCGCCACATCTTGAAGACGCTATCGGCGAGCGACTGCACGGTCTCCTCGTCGAGTGCCTCCCCGGCATCGCCTTCCTCGAACGTCGCCGCCTCGTCGATCAGCGCCAGCTCGGTCTGGCCCCGCATGCTGAGGAACATGACGTAATCGACGACCTCCTCGATCTCGGCGGGGGTCAAGAGCGGCTCGAACGCCGGCATCGACGTCCCATCCAGGCCGTAGGTGATCGTGCGACGGAGGTCGTCGCGGTGCGGCGGCCGGCCGCTGGGCGTCGAGGTGAACTTGAACTTCCCAGGGCGAAAGTCCCTCGGCGTTGGATACATGAACGGCGCCGTCGGACCGTCGCCGGCGCCCGAGACACCGTGACAGTGCAGGCAATTCCGCCGGTAGATCGCGTAGCCGCCGGCCTGCGGAGCCGGGGCCGAGCCCGGCGTGGCCGAAACCTGGAGGATCGGGTGAGGCCCGGGATCCTTGCCCCCTTCGATGTGGCTGGCGAGCAAGGCGCCCCCGTTGGAGAGCGGCATCCCCTTCGGCACGCGGATCGTCTGGGGATCCGGTCCGTACAGCTCCTTCATCGCCGCGCGGACCTTCTCGCGGAGCCTGGGCTTGTCCTTCAGGTTGCCCTGCGTGGGCCCGAGGTCCTGGGTCATCGCCGGGGCCTCGATGTAAACGAGATCACCGGCATTGAACGCGTCGCTGCAGCCGGACGCCGCCACCGCCAGGAACGAGCATCCCAGCATCCAGCCCAGTCGAGACCGCCAGATCACTCGTCGATCCTCCCAGCATTGAATCCGACCGGGCGATACCGCCCCTTCCGCCCGCGTCGCACGATCGCGGTGAAGGCGGAGCGAACGTCCGGGCGATGTGGGGTCCGCCGACGGCTGCGACGGCTCGGTCGAGCATGCCTGCGACCCACGATCGGCGCCCGTACAAGGTGGGACGAACGACGACGCCAGGGGCGCCGCCATTCTGAAAGCCTACCCGGAACCCGTCAAGGATCCGGGGGCAAGGATTATGGTAGCCTTCCGTGTCCGAGCCTACAAGGCACCCCATCATTTCGTATTATTCGGCGGCGACAGAAACGATAACAATACTGAAATCCCGGCGGCCGGCGACACACTCGCCGGGACGGACGCCGGAACCGGCCCGGCCTGCCCCCTATACCTACCAGCGGCGGTGACCCTTGAGAGCCTCCCGCGCGACCGCGCAACCTTCGGCCCGAGCTCCCCGCCCGAAGCGGCAACGGCGATCACCGGCCATACTGGAAGGCCCGGAGGCCGAGGCGTGGCTGCTGGAACACCGGCCGTGCTCCTACTGGGCGGCAACCCGCCGGCCCTTTCCGTCGCTGTTGTTTGTCGCGCCCCTGGTGGTCGCCTATGAGGCGGGCGTGCTCGCCCTGGGCGGATCGGCCGAGGCGGCCAGTCTGCGCTCCGGGGCCGATGCCTGGATGCGGCAGGCGCTGGCTGCCGCCGGCCTGTCGCATCCGTGGTTCCTGCCGATTCTCCTGGTCGTGATCCTCATGGGCTGGCAGCTCGCCCGGGCGCACGACTGGCGGTTCTCACCGGCGATCCTGGCCGGGATGATCGTGGAGAGCCTGGTCTGGGCCGTCGCGCTGCTGGGCATCGGCCGGCTGGTGGACCTGGGCTTCTCGTACCTCGAGCAGGCGCATGCCCCCTTGCTCGCGGCCGGCGGGGCCGGCAAGCGGCCCGAGCTTGCCGCGCTACTCGGTTACATCGGCGCGGGAGTCTACGAGGAAACGCTGTTCCGCCTGATGCTCGTCCCGGTGTTCTTCGGCGTCCTGCGGCTGCTCCAGATGCCGCAGGTGCTCTCCAGTAGCTGGGCCGTGACGGCCTCAGCGCTTCTGTTCGCCCTGGCGCACCACGCCGGCAGCCCGGGTGAGCCCTTTACCTGGTACGTCTTCATCTTCCGCTGGATGGCCGGCGTCCTTTTTGCCTGGGTGTTCGTGCTCCGCGGCTTCGGGATCGCGGTCGGCACGCATGCCGCGTACGATATCCTGGTCGGCTGGATCGGCTGACGAACCCGAGCAAAACGGGGCAGGCGCCTCGAAGACTCGGAGCCAGTCCCCATTTTGCTCGGGCATGTCAGCGGGTCATGATGACGCGCGGCCCACCGGCAGGAACCACCCCGTGCGAATCGTCCACCTGTCGGACATCCATTTCTGGCAGTACGAGTTCAACCCGTTGCGGCTGTTGAGCAAGCGGCTGACGGGCATGGCCGCGCTCCTGGCCGGCCGGGCGCGTCGGTTCCGGCTGGCGGGGGTGCCACGGCTGGTGGAGCGGGTGAACCGGCTCGAGCCCGACCACATCCTGATCACCGGCGACATGACGACCACCGCGCTGCCGGACGAGTTCCGCGCGGCGAGGCGGGCGCTGGCCTCGTGGCTTTCTGATCCGTCCCGGGTGACCATCATTCCGGGCAACCACGACCGCTATACCTGGTGGGCGCACCGCAGCCGGCGGTTCGAGGCGTTCCTGGGCGAATTCGCCCCGCGCCGCGAGTATCCGTGGCTGCGCCGGCTCGACCCGGTCACGGCGATCCTGGGCCTGGATCCGACCCGCGCGGCGGTCACGGCGCGAGGCAAGCTGCCGCGGCGCCAGCTCGTCGAGGCGAGGCGATTGGTCGAGCGAGCGGGCAACCAGGCCGCCCGGCTGATCGTTGCTTGCCACTACCCCATCGCGGCGCCCGGCGACCAGGCGCGGCGGTTGACACCCAAGCGGATGATCAACGCGCGCGAGCTGCGCGACTGGCTGGCGACCGTCGGCCCGCACCTGTACTGCTGCGGCCATGTCCACGCGACGTGGGCGTTCCGGCCCGAGGACGTCCCCGGACAGCTCTGCCTCAACCCTGGCGCGCCGTTGTTCTGGTCGCGCTCCGGCCGCAATCCGCCAGGCTTCCTCGAGATCATCCTCGACGGCGGCCACGTCGAGGCGCTGCATCACGCCTGGACCGGCGAGGGCTGGGAGGTCCGGCCCCTCTGCCGCGAGGAGGGGTTTTTCGGGACGATCGGCCAGGGTTAAGGTGAGGGTCGGGCGATCGGGTCGACCAGCCCCAGCCCCCAACTCGCCGCGCTCGGAGTCTGTCCCGAAAGACGTTCTCGGTCAGCCTGCCGGTCGGGCCACGACCCGGGCGAACCGGCGTCTGACGTCGCCAGGCTGCCGGAATTCCTCGGATCGTTCCATGCCCATTTCGAACGGCGCGGGGATTCTTCGTACTCCGGACCCGGTCGGCCCGGCCGGTTCCCACCGACCGCGGCGACGACTCCCGACGAGATCGGCACCGCCGAAAGGGCCGTGCCGTGACCGGGCGGGCGAACGGGAACGTGGAGGGAGCCTCCCTCGCGCCATCCCCGCTCGGCAGGAGCCCTGCCGCCCCTCTTCGGGGACAGACTCGACGCGCCTGACTCAGCCAGGATGTGAAAGAATCGTCGAAAAGGGGCAGAGCGCTGAGAACTGAGAGCGAAGCAGCATAACAGCACACAGATTCTTCACTTGCGGAGTATTCGCTCTCTTCTATCTGTTCTTCGGAATCGATTCCTTCACAGGCTCTCAGGCCCGATGCCTCGCCACGCGCAGCATCCCGCGGGCGCGAGCGAAGGCGCGCTGGCGGTCGGCGAACTGGTGGTCGGTGACGGCGGGCAGCGACTCGGCCCGCTCGAGCTCGGCGTCCGCGGCGGACGTTTCGACCTGCCCGGCCGGGACGGCGCGGTGGGTCAGGATGGTGACGACGTCGTCGCGCACCTGCGCGAACCCGCCGTCAACGAAATACCGGCGCACGACGTCGCCGGACCGGATGCGAAGCTCGTCGTGGCCGAGCCGGGCGATCAACGGGCTGTGGCCGTGCAGCACGCCGAGCTCGCCGTCGTCGGCCGGCAGGATGACCGAGTCGACCAGCTCGTCGAGCCAGGTGCGCTCGGGCGTCACGATGACGCAATGGATCCGGTGGCCCGCGGCCTTCTGGCCCTTTTCCTCGCCGACGCTCTCAATATGCGTGGACATCGCGCTGGGATACCTCGAGTCGTCTCGACTTCACTTCACTTCACCTTGACTGCGTGGGATGGCTCGTCACGAAAGCGGCGATCGCCTGGGCCGATTGTTCAGGCGCGGGCGATCGCGTGCGCGTGGCGGTTGTTGCCGGGAAGGGGCGCCGGCTCAGGCACTCATCTTCTTCGCCTGCTCCTCGGCCTGCTCGATCGCGCCGACGTACATGAACGCGCCCTCGGGCAGGTGGTCCCACTTGCCGTCGCAGATTTCCTTGAAGCTGCGGATCGTATCGGGCAGCTTGGTGTACTGGCCGGCCTTGCCGGTGAAGACCTCGGCCACGACGAACGGCTGCGACAGGAACCGCTCGATCCGGCGGGCGCGGTGGACGATCAGCTTGTCGTCCTCGGACAGCTCATCGACGCAGAGGATCGCGATGATGTCCCGCAGCTCCTTGTAC
>JAKAUH010000096.1 GCA_021818605.1 Planctomycetota bacterium | reverse complement strand
AGGTCCGCGTCGATGAGCGCCTTGCCCAGTCGGTCGAACGGGATGGTGCGGCCGCCCCAGCGCGCGGCGGCGGCCTCGGCGCGCTCGGGGCTCCGGTTGGTGACGACGATCGCGCCGGGGTTCAGTGCCTTGACGTGCTGCAAGGTCGTTTCGCCCATCTTGCCGGCGCCGATCACCAGCACGGTCTTATCGGCGAACGAGTCGAACACCTCGCGGGCGACGTCCACCGCGACACTGGCGACCGACAGCTTCCCCTGGTCCATGCCGGTCTGGGCGCGCACCGCCTTGCCCACCCGGAGCGCGGATTGAAACACATGATGGAAGATCGGGCCCACGGTCTTGCTGACGACCGCCGCCTGATAGGCGTCGCGGACCTGGCCGAGGATTTGCCCCTCGCCGAGTACCAGGCTCTCGAGGCTGGCGGCCACGCGAAATAAATGCCCGACCGCTCCCTCGTCATGGTAGCTAACCAGGTGCCCGGCGACGGCCTCGGCGGCGACGTTGTGGAAGCGGACCAGGACATCCGCCAGGGCGTCGGCATCGGGGACGCACTCGGTGGCGCCGGCGAGGTACAACTCGACGCGGTTGCACGTCGACAGGATCACCAGCTCGTTGCCGGGGAAGGCCGAGGCGATCGCCTGGAGTCCGTCGCCGCAGCGCGCACCGTCGAACGCCAGGGCCTCGCGGACCGTGGCCGGCGCGGATCGGTGATCGACGCCCATCGCCAGGAGTCTCACGGCGTCCTCGCCCCCCCGGTGCCGGATTCGCGCGAGGCCACGGCGCCGTGCGCCGTGCCGAGCCGCAGCGCCTCGACGCCCACCCAGGTAAAGACCAGGAAGCCAAAGGCGACGATCGTCAGCACCATCATGCTCCGCCCGCGCATCGCCGGCCGGAACCGGGCGTGCAACAGCACGGCGAAGACGAGCCACATGCCCAGGGCACTCACGACCTTGGGATCCGTCCACCGGATCACGTGAGCCGCGGCGCGGGCGCGAGTACCCGGGTCGACCGGCACCTCGCCCCTGGTGGCGAGACTGAGGATCACGCCGATCAGCAGGCCGAAGGTCAAGAGCGGGAACGCCACCGCGATCGCACCCCGATTGATCCGCTCGGACTGTTCCAGGCTCGGCAGCGCCAGCCCGGTGCGCGGCGGCCGCTTGGCCTTCAGCCGACGCATCTGCGCCAGGTACATCAGACCGGCGAAGAACGCCACGCACGTAAAGACAGCACCGCCCGTGAGAAAAATCCCATGCACCGCGCCCCAGAACTGGATGGTGCGGCCCCAGTCGAGCCAGTCGGCCTGTCGCGGCGCGAATAACCCCGCGCCCACCACCAGGCCCAGGACCAGCGGCAGCACGAACACGCCCAGCGCCACCGGACGCGGCGAGCGGACGATCAGGTACAGCCCGATCATGGCCACAATCCACGAGAGCAGCATCACCGAGCCAAATGCGCTCGACACCGGCGCCATCGGGTCCTTGATCGCCATGTTCGCCAGGTAGGCCGTCTGCACCAGCCAGCCCAGCGCCGTCAGCCCCGTGGCCACATACCATCGGATCGGCGCGCGCACCGCGAACCGCGCCAACTCGGCGGCGAGCGCCAGGGCATACGTCCCCGCGAAACAGATAACGGAAAGTCGGTCGATCACGCACCCCCTCCTCCAGCGGAACAATCCATTCCATTGTAGGGGAGAGCGGCCGATCCCGCTACGGCCGCGGATCGTCGCGCGCCAGGGCCGGAGTGGCCGGGTCGTGTGATCCAACGGCGCGGGCCCAGCAGGATGCCAGGATCCCGAACAGGACGAGGATGGCATAGAAGCTGAACGACGGCACGCCCAGCATGAACGCCGGCGAGGCGATCCGGGGCGCTTCGCCGGCCAGGAGCACCTCCATCACCTTCATCTGCGGCAGGCCGAAGGTGATCATCACCGGGATCAACAGGGCCGGCAGCCACCGCGACGCCATCGCCCCGCGCGCCGCGATCGCCAGCGAGACCAGAAGCAGCGGCAGCGAGTAATCCCAGGTGACGGGCGAGACCAGCAGCATCGCCGTGATCGCCATCGCAAACGCCGTGTCGCGATCCTCGCGCGTTTGCGACCGCCGCACGGCCAGTGCGACGAACGCGGTGATCGCCAGGTCGGAGAGCATGGTCCCATGGAGCGCCAGGCCCGGGCTGAACCAGAGCGGCCGGACCCACCCGCGCTCGCTGGCCGGGTCGAATAGCTTGTGCCAGAAGCCGAAGAACGACAGGTTGAACGCGTAGCTGCGGAACTTCTCCATGCTCGGCAGCACGATCCGCCAGTAGTCGAGATACGCCCCAACCCCCAGCACGGCCGCCGTGACGAGCGTCAGCACGCCAAACGCCAACGCCGCGGCAACCACCCCGCGCCACCGGCCTCGCGTCGCGAACGCGACGACCAGGTACGCCGGGAACAGCTTCACCGCCGCCGCGGCGCCGATGAGTACGCCGGCGAGCCCCGAGCGCCCCGAGCGATCGAGCGCCCATGCCGCGGTGATGAGAAACACAAGTAAAAATGTGAGCTGACCCTGCTGAAAGTTCCCGTAGATCGGCAGGCAGAACGGCAGCAGCACGGCGACCGGCAGGAACAGCGCGCGCAGCTCGGGAAGCTGGCTCGCCGTGATCGCCAGCGCGCCCACGATCGCCGCCAGCATCACGAGGTTCCAGGCGAGCACGGCATCGGGCAGGCTGAACCGGGTGAACGGGAGCGCCAGCAACACCGAGGTCGGCGGGTGCGCGTTGTACATGATGTCGCGCTCCCAGTCCGCCTGCGGCCGGCCCAGGTAGAGCGGCATCGTCATGTCGTGAGGCGAGTAGATCGGCAGTTCATTCAAATGGTTGCGCGCCGATGCCCAGTCCTGGTAGAAATCGGGGCTGTCCTCGGGGCTCGGACGCATCCGCTCGGCGTACTCGCCGCCCAGCCGCGCCCACGCGACGGCACCGGCGATCAGGCAGACCGCGACCATCAGCCGCGAGGTCCGCGCAGGCGAGGGTTCCCCGATGCACGACCCAGGACTCGCCGCCCGTCCGTTCCCGTTCATCGCGCGACCCCTCCCGGGGAAATCGCCGCGGCCCGAGGCGCGATACGGGCGATGGCCGCGCATGGCCTCTCACCGCGAGCGAGGTCAACGAGGATCGAGCCGAGCAGCCCCGCCATCAGGATGATGAGCAGCCAGGCGCCCTGCACGAGGTTGCTGTTGAACGCCACCGAGAGCGTCGGCACCAGGAACATCAGCGCGGCGAGGGTGCGCAGCGGGTCGGAGACCTGTCCCCGTCGCAACGCCATCAGCAGCGGCGGCACCAGCAATACCGCGGCGTGGACGTGCGTGTGGAACCCGGCCAGCAGCGCGACGATCATCGTGGCGAGCATCCGCCGGGCGAACCAGGGCTCGCGAGGGTTCCACGGACCGCGCCAGATCGGCACCAGCACGACCAGCATCGCCGCCGAGAGGACATGCACCGCGAGCAGGCCCTGCGCCTCATCCACACTCGCCGGCAGAACCTGGACCAGGATTCCGCGGATACTGATCATGTCCCACGGGTAGACCAGGCGCGGCACCTGGCGGAACCCCGAGAACGCACGCGCCGTCGCGAGATACCCGCGGATGCCCTCAGTGCCGACGAGCACGATCGTCGCCGCCGCGAGTGCCGCGCCGACGAACATCAGGGCGCCCAGCGCCCGCCATCGACGGCGGGCCAGCAGCACCGGCACGAAGATCAGGCCGAGCTGCGGCTTGGCCAGCAGCACCCCCAGCCAGCAACCCGCCGCCCACTCGCGGCCGTCGGTGAAGGCCCGAAGCGCCCGGTACAGGCCGAACGCCATCACGATCACCACCTGCCCGAGATACAGGCCGAACAGAAACGGCAGGAAGGCAAACGGTGCCAGCTCGACGATCGGATCGCGGCGGTCGGTGGCTGTTGAAACATCGCCAGCGCCCGCACCCGCCTCGCGCACGATCGCGGCGTACAGGAGGAGATTCAGAATCGTCCAGGCCACGAACCCGCCGAGGTGGCCGAGCAGGTTCGTGGCGAAGAACGGGAACAAAAACGGCGCGTGATAGACGTGAGCGGCGAGCGTCGAGGGATCACCCCGATCGAGTCCGCCCGACAGCCACGCGGCGAACGACCGGGTGATCGCGTCGGGGTTGTAGATCGACGGCCAGCCCGATTGTGCCGCGACCTCGGCCGAGGCGCCGTAAAGCGCGTAATCGACGCCCAGACTGTAGAACAGCCCGTCGC
This sequence comes from Planctomycetota bacterium, assembly GCA_021818605.1. GTDB lineage: Bacteria > Planctomycetota > Planctomycetia > Isosphaerales > Isosphaeraceae > JAKAUH01. Next base: position 4,571 of record JAKAUH010000096.1, on the reverse strand, counting down.
CCACCCAGCACGTCAGTGCCCGCAGCGGGAACAGCACGATCGCGGCGACGCAGGCGACCCGCAGCAGGTTTGTCGACGAGATCGCGGTCGGCATCAGTTCGGCGGCCCTCGGCAGCGCGCAGGGAATCGGTCAAATCGTCGCGGCACCCACGCGCCGGACAATCAAACGTAGGTCACACTGGCGCCCGAGACAAACGAAGGCGGGAGCCGGCCGGGACAGGAAGAGGACGCGCCCCGGTACTTCGAGGTGCGTGTTCCCCTCCTGTCACGGCTTTGACACAACGCAAACCCTCGACCGCCGATTCACGGCCTCAGCTCGACCCTCCGTGACGCGCGGATCACTCCGCCGAGCGGGCCGGAGTCAAACTCGGCGGTGATCGTCAAGCTTCCGGGCCGCTGCGACTGGGGCACTCGGACCGAGGCCATGCAGATGCCCCCTCAGCGAAACCCCGAGCGCGCCCGCGCCAGTACCTGGTCGCCGAGGCTGATGCCCCCGTGCAGGGCCAGGCTCAGGGCCAGGTCCTCCTGCGCGGCCGGCGCGGCCGGGGAGCCTCGATAAGCCACGACGATCACAAGGCCGTCGCCCGTGTAGATCAACGGCTGGAGCTTCAGCTCCTCACCCGGCCGCGGCGGATTCTCGGCGATGTTGCCCGGATCAACCTCGAACTCCAACCGGCCGACCGGGTCGATCGCGATCGTGGCGTCCTTTTCGACCCGATACCACCGCGGGTCGCCCTTTCCTCCGCTGTCCGAGAAGACAAACGACCAGGGCCTGCCGCCTGCCGGGTCGTCCAGCGAGACCATCACCGTACCCAGCCGGTACTCGCCGGTTGGTACGATCGTCGGCTCGGTGTTATTGAGGCTATACGCCGAGCCATCCCGGCCGAACGCCGTGGCACGCAGCTCGCAACGGACCGAGGTCCCCGCTCGACCACCGTCGCCGTCACCGTCGCCGCCCGCGGCCGGCTTCCACGCCAGGCGCAACGACCCGGTGCCGGCGATCGCCTCGAGCCCCAGCCGGCGCCCCAGCTCGTCCGAGCGGACCGCGTACCGCGTATCCCCCAGCTCCAGCACGTTGGCGAACAAGAACTGCTCGGACGCTGCATCAAATCGGCCGTCGCCATTCCGATCCAGCCAGAGCCGATCCTGCGAATCGGCGAGCAGCCCGTTGCCGTCGCCATCCACGCGGCGGGATGCGATGCGGCGCGGCGCACCGGTCGGGCCGGCCAGCGTGACGGTCCCCTCGAGGTAGCCCGCCGACGCGTAGCCGAGCATCCGCCTGCCGGCGCCCCGGCGGAACACCATCGCCCGGGGCACGCGCGTGGTGACGTCACGGTCGACGATCGCCACATCCAGCGGCAGCCGCCAGACTCGCTCACCCGGCGCGGCCGGTGCGGCGGCAACCCGGTCGCGGTCGTCGATCCGCCGGTTACGATCGGCGTCCACATACAGGTCGACCACGCCCGACGCCGTCTCATCGAGCACCACGGTCACCCGGATCGACGCCGCGCTGCCGAAGCGGATCTGCCCATACCGCCGACGCGTCGGCTCACCGCGATAAGTCACCTTTTCGAGCAGGTCCTCGGGCTTCTCGCGCCGCAATGCCAGGGCGCGGAACGGCGCGTGGTCGAACGGATCGCCCGCACCCGCGAGCACGAACCGCCAGCCCGGCGCCGCGGCCGGCTTGCCGCCGTCACCCGGTGCACCGGCCAGAGCCATCGCCAGCATCAGGCCGATCGAGGGTATCAGGGTCATCGCGGGATCTCCTGGCTTTCCTGGGGATGCCATGTCGTTACCAGGTCCGCCGTTCTGGAATCCAGAGCCCGATCGGGTTGATGAAGAGTTCCCGCCATCGGTCGTCGCCGTGCAGGGCCAGGACCTTCGCGACCGACCGCCGCGTACGGTTCTTGAGCGCGTTGGGGTCGGTCCCGGGCTGGGGATCCTCGGGCAGAGCCTCAACCATCGCGACGGCCCGCCGCGGGTCGACGAGCGCCAGGGCTGTCAGGATCTCGTGTGTTGCATAATCCTCGCCGAAGGACTCATGGCTGGCGCCGTTCCGATCGAGCTCGGGTCGCAGGAGTCGCCCGGCGAGTTCGCGGTCGTACCGGGCGACGAGGAGCGCCAGCCGGCAGGCCGCCAGCGCGAACCGTGACTCCTCGTTGGTGGATACGCCCCCGCGGGGCGCGCGCAACAGCATCGTGCGGGCGAGGAACTCGGCCATCCGCTCGGGCGCGACGCGCTCGACGACCGGCAGGAGCGCCGCGGCCTGCGTGTCGACCGTTTCGCGTCGATCCATTTCGAATTCCTCCCGGTGGCTCAACCGGCCGAAGGCCTCGTCGAGCAGCCGGTTCGCCTCGGCCCGGTCCTTCGGGGCGACGGCCCGCGCCATCAGGCCGAGCGCATAAGCGCCGAGGGTCGTCCTGTCGAGCGAGATCCGCCCCAGCGCGATCCGCCGGGCGCGGGCGATGTCCACGGGCGCCATCCGGTAGCAGACCGGCACGACGAACGAATCAAGGATCGGCTCGATGTCGGCGCGCTCGACGATCCGCTCGGCCTCCGCCGGTTTCCTTTCAGCTACCCGCTCCGCGATTTGCAGGTACTGCCGGCCGTAGATCCATATCCGGTCGCCCGCCTCGGTCTTCCGCGCCTCCTGCTCCAGCTCCTCGAGCATCCGCACCGCACCCGGCAGGTCGACCCGCGAGAGCGGCACGACGAGCAGCCGCCGTAGTCCCTTGCCGTTGGGACCCGTCCCCTCGGTATCGCAGATCGCCTGCGCGTCGCGGAGCACGGCCCGGGCGCGCTCGACGTCGCCCAGGTCGAGCAGCAGATCGGCGATCCGGCCCAGCCCCCTGACGCGGAACAGCAGCGGGTCGGCCTCCTTCGTGTGCAGTAGCGCCTGGTCGAGGAGCGCGTGCTGCCGCGCGGCGGGCAGATTCGGAGTCTCCGCCAGCGTGATGTAGCCGTTGAAGCGCGTCCGGCCGCTGGTGCTCGCCTCGAGGATCGCGGTTGCATCGTCGAGACTCTCGCGGGCCAGCGACGTGGCCAGAATCTCACCCAGATAAGCCGCATACTCGGCATCGCCGAACTTCACCTGCTCGAGCCACTCGAGCGTCGCGTGCGGGTCGACCTCGGCGGCATCGGCGAGGAACCGGTACTTCGCCTGATCATCGCCCTTCGCCAGCACCCGCGCGGCCAGCGGCTCGATCAGCCGCCGGGCGAGTGCCTTCTCCTCGTCGACCGGCAGGACCGACGCGATCGAGCGATACGCCACGACCGGCGGCTCATCGGTCCGACCCAGCACGATCTCGACCGGCCGCGAGCCATCATCAGTCGACTGGAACCCCGTGCGAAAACCGACCTTCTCGGCCACGACCACCGCCGGGCCCTCAACCACGCCCGGCAGTCGGAAGCGCCCATCGCCGTCGGTGGAGGCGGAGGTCGGCATCGGCCCGTCACCCGCCTGGCGGACGACCGCGCCGGCGATCGGCTTGCCCTGGCGGTCGACCACGCGGCCCTCGACGTCTCGGATCGCGCGAAGCACCATCGCGATCGGCCGATCCTGACCGCGAGCCACGGCAATACTGGTCGACCGCGCGGCCAGCCGGCCCGGGGCCTGCGCCTCGGCGTAATACTCGCAGCCCGACGGATACCTGCCGCGGGCGCGAAAGCGGCCCTCGGCATCGGTGGCCAGCACAACCGGCCCATCCCTGGCGAGCACCGGCTCGTCCACCACGATCCGCCCAGTCTTCGCCCGGACCTGCCGCCGCAGCGTCACTGAGGCCCCCGCGACCGGCCGGCCCGACGCGTCCACCACCCGCCCGCCGAGCGGCACCGTCTTGCCCGCGCCGACTGTCAGCGCGATCGGTCCCTTCGCCGCCGACTCGACCCGGGCGGTTACCTCGCCCGCGGCGTTCCGTCCATCCCATGCGTTGAGGTGCAGCTCGACGATCGGGTCGATGCCGTGCAGGACGAACCCGCCCGAGCGGTCCGAGCGCGCCAGCGTCATCTGGGTCAGGCCCTCCGAGCCGTACCAGAGCGCCTCGACCTCGGCGCTCGCAACAGGCTGGCCGTCCTCGCCCTTGACGGTTCCCTTCACATCGACGCCTCGAAGCAGCTCCTGCGGCGACAGGTCGAGCACATCAACGCCCAGTCGCGGCATCCGCTGCGACGGATAGGCCATGTCCGACGGCTCATAAAACGGCGAGGGGAACCGCAAGGCCCAGCCGAACGGCTGGGTCCGGTCGCGCAGGACCCGGCCGGCGCACTGGCCCTGCGCATCGGTGATCCCATAATCATCGCCGCCCCCGTCGCCGTTGATCGCGACCTTCACGCCGGCGATCGGCCGCTTCGTCCCCTTCTCGCGGATGATGCCGCGCACCAGGATCGTCGGGCGCAGTGGGACCTCGACGCGCACGGTCTCGCCGGCCTTCACAACCAGCAAGGGCGGCGCCTTGCCGCGGAGCGGACAATCCCCCGCCCCGCTGAAATCCAGCCCGAGATCGACCGTCCCCGCCGCGATGGCCGGGATGGCGAACCGCCCCTGCTCGTCGCAGACGGCCGTCGCCGACCCA
>JAKAUH010000443.1 GCA_021818605.1 Planctomycetota bacterium | reverse complement strand
CTCGGGCGGGTTGAGCATGGCGACCTTCGCCGCGCTCCGGCGCGGAGGCAAGACGATGGCCGAGTCGATCGTCGAGCCGGGCGACCCGGACTCGAGCGAGCTGATCGCCTCGATCCGGCCCGGCGCGCCAGTGCGGATGCCCTACAAGCAGCCCCCCCTGCCCCGCGCCGAGATCGACGTGCTCTCACGCTGGGTCGCCGAGGGCGCCAATTTCGATGGTCCCTCCGCCACCGAGACGCCGCTGGCCTCGCTTGCTGACGTGCTCGCCGGGCTGCCAAGGGTTCCGCTGAAAACCCTGGCCGCCGACGCGGTCGAATCCGTCGCCTTCAGTCCCGACGGCCATCTGCTCGCCTCGGCCGCCGCGCGTGAGGTCGTCGTTTTCAACCTCGCGGCAGGCAAGCCGACGGCGACGCTGGGCGATCATCCTGGTCTGATCACCTCGGTCCGGTTCACGCCCGACGGGCGGACGCTGATCGCCGCGGGCGGCAGGCCCGGCCTGTTTGGCGCGTGGACCGCGTGGGACACATCGACCTGGAAGCGGCGGCGCACCTTGCGCGGGCACTCCGACGCGATCCTCGCCGCGGCGATCAGCCCGGACGGCAAGACGCTCGCCACGTCGGGCTACGACCGGCAGATCGTCATCTGGGACGTCGCCTCGGGCAAGGTGGTCCAGCCGTTGAAGGAGCACAGCGACGCCGTCTACGGCCTGACCTTCTCGCCCGATGGCCGGACCGTGGCGTCGTGCGCGGCCGATCGGACGGTCCGGCTCTGGGACTGGTCCGCCGGGCGCCGGACGTCGACGCTCTCGGAGTCGACCGCCGAACTCTACGCCGTGTCCTTCACGCCGGACGGCTCGCACCTGCTGGCCGGCGGCGTGGATCGCTCGATCCGGATGTACCGCGTGCGATCGGGCGACGGCAAGGCGATGGGCGAGCCTCGGCTGGAGCGGTCGGCATTCGCTCATGACGCGGCGATCCTGCGCCTGGCGGTGTCAGCCGACGGCCGTTTGCTGGCCTCGAGCGGCGAGGACCGGTCGGTGAAGCTCTGGGACCTCCCGTCGCTCGAGCCGCGAGAGCCGCTGCCGGCGCAGGCCGACTGGGTCCAGGCCCTGGCCTTCGCGCCGGACGGCAAGCGCCTGGCTCTCGGGCGCTACGACGGCTCGCTGGCGCTGTGGGAGACGGGCCAATCACCGCGGCCCGCGGCGCCGGGCCTGGTGCTTCGGCAGCCGCCGGCCCCCGCCGGCGTGCCGAGGTCTCCGGCGCCAACGCTGATGCGCAACGCATCGCTCAACCCACCCTCGCCGCGGGGTGCGGTGCGCGGCGGCAAGAGAAAGCTAACGCTAACCGGCACCGGCGTTGGCCGCGCGACGGCCGTCCTGCTGCCCGAGGGCGGTGTCACCGCGACGATCCTGCCGGCGAAGGGGAAGAAGGCCGATCCGAACCGTCTGGAGGTCGAGCTGACAATCGTGGCGAAGGCGCGGGTCGGCCTGCGCGCGATCGGCGTCGCGACGCCGCTGGGTGTGCCGGGCTTTCAGCTCTTCCACGTGGTCGCCGACCCCGAGGCCGCCGAGCACGAGCCGAACGACCGGCCCGAGCAGGCCGCGAGCCATCCGACGGCGCTCCCCGCAACCCTCGTCGGCACGATCGACCATCCGGGTGATGTGGATGTTTATCGCTTCGAGGCGAAGGCCGGTCAGAAACTGGTCTTCCGGGTCGTCGCGGCCTCGATGGAGTCAAAGCTGAGGCCGGTGCTGACTCTCAGCGACGCCTCGGGCCATGTCGTCGCGCAGGCCGCCGCGGGACGGTCGGGCATGGGCTCGCTGACGGAACCGACCCTCGGCTGGACGGCGCGATCGAGCGGCGCGATGACGTTATCGGTCGCCGACGCCGACATGGGCGGCTCGGGCGGGCACTTCTACCGGATCATCGCTGGATCCTTGCCGTTCGTCCGAACGGTCTTCCCGCTGGGCGTCGAGCGCGGGGCAACCGCGCGGATCGAGGTCGACGGCTGGAACCTCGGCGGCGTGCGCGAGGTCCCGATGCCCGTGGCCGCGACCGTCGAGCCGGGCACGATCCTCGGCGTGCCGGTGGTCCTCTCGGGCGGCAAGGGGCGCCAGTCGGAGACGTCCCGGAACATCGTCGTCGCCGAGGGCCCGCAGGCCGTCGAGCGTGAGACGAACGACACCGCCGCGCTGGCGCAGCGGCTGCCGGTCCCCGGTGGCGTGTCGGGTCGGATCGGCCACGACGGCGATGTGGATGTCTATCGCTTCGCCGCGCGCAAGGGTGAGACGGTGATCGTCGAGGTCTTCGGCCGCCGGCTGGGCACGCGGATCGACTCGATCGTCGAGGTGCTCGATTCGCACGGAAACCCGGTGCCGCGGGCGGTGCTCCGGCCGGTCGATCAGACCGAGGTCGCCTTTCGTGATCATTCGTCGACCACGCCGAATATCCGCCTGACGCGCTGGGATTCGCTGGCGGTCAACGACTACCTCTGGTTCGGCCGCGAGTTGGTGCGGATCCGGGCCCTGCCCCGCAATCCGGACGATGACTGTGTCTTCTGGAGCCAGCAGGGCCAGCGGATCGGCTGGCTCGAGACCACGCCCGAGCACCACCCGATCAACCAGGTCATGTACAAGGTCGAGATCCACCCGCCCGGCACGAAGTTCCCGCCCGGCGGAATCGCGCCGGCGACGCTGTCTTTCCGCAACGACGACGGCGGCGCGTCGTATGAGAAGGATTCGCGCGTCACCTTCGTCGCTCCGGGCGATGGCGAGTACCTGGTCCAGGTCGAGGACGTGCGGGGCCAGGGCGGCGGCGACCACGGCTATCACCTGGTCCTGCGCCGGCCGCATCCGTCCTTCGAACTCTTCCTCGGCACCGAGAACCCCAACATCCCCCGCGGCGGGACGGCGCTGGTGGACCTGACCTTGCTCCGCCACGACGGTTTCAACTCGCCGGTGGAGGTCATCGCCAAGGACTTGCCGCCGGGCGTGACGATGACCCCGGCGATCATCCCGGGCGACGAGCTGACCGGCATTCTGTCGCTCTCGGCCGACCTGACGGCGCCGGCCTACTCGCCGCCGACCTGGCGGGTCGTCGCGCGCGAACTGGCCCGCGGTAAGTCGCCGGGCGGCTCGCCCGCACTCCGCCGCGAGATCGACCCGGGCGATCTGTCGGGCGGCCGGATCACGGTCACGCCGGTGACCAACATCACGGTCACGGCGCGGCCATCGCGCGTGGTGCTCCGGCCCGGCGAGCGGGCCGAGATGACTCTCTCGGTCCGGCGGTCGCCGGCCTTCAAGGGCCGGGTGCCGATCGACGTGAAGAACCTGCCACAGGGCGTCCGCGTGCTCAACATCGGCCTCAACGGCGTGCTGATCACCGAGTCGCAGACCGAGCGCACCGTGTTCCTCCAGGCCGACCCGTGGGCGCCGGCGATGGTCCGCCCCTTCTACGCGGTGGCCACCGCCGAGTCCACCGGCACCGAGGATAGCTCATCGCCCATCGAGCTGGTCGTCACGCCGGCAGGACCGTGAGGTTCGATGATTCGGAAGCAGAGTGGAGACCACGAATCCCACGATCCCTACGAGAAGCTGGATAGATAGGGAGAAGAATGCAACCACGAAAAACACGAAATCACACGAAAAAGATAGGACTGCGGGACGGAGCTACTCGCGCCGGCGTCGAGAGGTCGAGACGCACGGACGGTCGCGGCCTTCATGATCCCGACCGACCCATTGTCTTTTTTGTGTGATTTCGTGTTTTTTGTGGTTAAATCTTCATTCAGTTTTGCATTGGTCGGCGACGGTTTCCCGGGATCCGCCCCGCTCTCACTTGCTCTGGGCGTCGGCGAATGCCGAGTCGAACAGCCGGCCGGCCGATTTGAAGCCCATGCGCTCCTTGACGAACCGCGCCGCCTCGGCCGCTCCGCATTCGCGGTCCATGCCGCAGTCCTCCCACTCCACCGACAGCGGGCCGTCGTAGCCGATGTCGTTGAGGGCCCGCGCGATCTCCTCGAAGTTCACCTGCCCGCGTCCCGGCGAGCGGAAGTCCCAGCCTCGGCGCGGGTCGCCGAAGTTCAGGTGTGAGGCCAGGATTCCCGAGCGGCCGTCGAGCGTCCGCGCGGCGTCCTTGACGTGCACGTGATAGATCCGGTCGGGGAACTCGCGGATGAACGCCACCGGGTCGACCATCTGCCAGTGCAGGTGGCTGGGGTCGAAATTGAAGCCGAACTCGGGCCGGTGCCCGACCGCCTCGAGTGCCCGCTTCGCGGTGTAGATGTCGAAGGCGATCTCGGTCGGGTGGACCTCGAGCGCGAACTTCACGCCGCACTCCTTGAACACGTCGAGGATCGGGTTCCATCGCTCGGCGAACAGCTTGAAACCGTCCTCGATCGTGGCGTCGGACACCGGCGGGAACGAGTAGAGCAGATGCCAGATCGACGAGCCGGTGAAGCCGTTGACCACCTTGACCCCGAGCTTCTGCGCGGCGCGGGCGGTGTCCTTCATCTCCTTGATGGCCCACTCGGTCTTCTTCTTCGCATCGCCGCGGACCTCGGGCGGGACCCAGTCATCGGTGCGGGAATCGTTAAGATCGAGGACGAGCTGGCCGGTCAGGTGATTCGAGATCGCCCAGCACTTCAGCCCGTACTTGCCCAGCAGCTCGTGCCGGCCCTTGCAATAGCCCGGGTCGCTGAGCGCCTTCTGCACGTTGAAATGGTCGCCCCAGCAGGGCAGCTCGATGCCGTCGTATCCCCACTGGCTGGCCTTCTGGGCAATCACTTCCAGCGTCAGGTCGGCCCACTGGCCGGTGAAGAGGGTCACGGGTCGTGCCATGGTGCGTTCTCCGGATTCGTGTTGATTCGAATATCGAGATCGGATCGAGCGGCGGCGGACGGAGGGAAGGCCCCCGGCCGGTCGCGTTTGGGCCGGCGCGGCGCCATGAATCGCAACATAGGGCTGGCGGCGGACCTTGTCAATGATTTGACGGGCGCAGGGACATCCGGCCATAATATCGCCCCCAGTCGACTCTCTCTCTCGACCGACCGACCGCTGGCTCATCATGACCCCCAAAGCCGTTCTGTTCGACTTCGACGGCGTGATCGCCGACACCGAGAATCATCACATCGCCGCCTGGCAGCGCACGCTCGCGGCCATGGGCTGGCTGATCGCCGACGAGCTGGCGGTGCGGGCCGCGGAGGTCGACGACCGCGCGTTCCTGACCGAACTTTTCACCACCAGGGATGTCCCGGTCGACCGGGTCGACGACTGGCTCGCCCGCAAACAAACGCTGACCGTGGAACTGCTGCGCTACTCGCCCCGCGTCTATCCGGGCGTGGTCGAGCTGGTGGAAGCCCTCCGCGGCAGGAAGGCGAGGCTCGCGGTGGTCACGGGCACCTGGCGAGAGAATGTCCAGGCGGTGCTCGACGCCTCGGGCCTGGCCGGCGCGTTCGACGTGATCGTGGGCAAGGAGGATGTGACGGCGCAGAAGCCCGACCCGGCGCCCTACCTGCTGGCCCTCAAGAAACTACGGCTGGCCCCCCGGTCGGTCGTGGCGATCGAGGACTCGCCCACGGGCCTCGCCTCGGCCGGCGCCGCGGGAATTCGCCGGATCGCCGTCGGCCATCGCCGGCCCTCGGGCGACTGGGTCGAGGATGCGACCTTCGTCGAATCGCTGGAGCCGGCCGCCGAACTGCTCGAGCGGCTGGGGTTCTGAGGGCGGCAACCCGTCGCGGGATGCCCCGATCGTTCCGCGGCGCGAAGGTCGTCATGGCAGCCGTTCTCCCGGGACATCCGGGTTCGACCAAATGCCGGCCGGTCCGATCAGTCGAACACCCGGTCCACGGCGATCCGCCATCCCGCGACCGCGGGCTCGGCGTCGGCGTCCTGGCCGGCGCTGAAGACCTCGGGCCGATCGGGGGCATCCGCGCGGTACTTGAGAATCCGACGACCGACCGGGTCGACGTCCCAGACGACGGCCGTGCCGGCCTCGAAGTAGTCGGCCCGCTTGCCAGCGATCCGGGCGTCCGCCGCATCGCCGTAATCCCCCTCGCTCCGCACCTCGGCGGCGAACGTCGGCGGCCCTTGCACGAACCGCATCGCATTGGCCGGGAAGGGGCCGACGAAGTACGACGCGTCGGGCGAGAACGACTCTCGACCCGAAGGCAGCCTGGGAACGGCGAAGCCCATGTTGTCGGTATAGGCTTCGCCGATGCCCGTCGCTTCGGCATGGTCGTCGAGGCTCCGGCAGATCCGGAAAGCCACGCGGTTCGGCCTGCGCCCGGTGGGCATGAGCGGGACAATCCTCCCGGCGATCAGCTCGGCCTTGCCGTCGTGGCGATACAGATCGTCGATGGTGGCCGCGGTCTGAGTGGCGGAAGACATGCGGAACCTCGTCGGCGTGCCGCCGGTTCGGGGACGGTCGTGACGGCGATCTGTGTCATTCTACCTCGCCGCGAGGCGCGCCTCAATCGATCGCGCCACGCGCTTAGGGCCGGCGCGAGCTTCTCGCGGGGCAGGGCCGGGGCGAGTCCTGAAAACAAACGCGGCTCAGGGTGTCGCGAGGGCGTCATCCCACGAGCCCGCCGTGATCAGGCGCAGGGCTATGCGGCGGAGCCGCGAGATGTCCTCGAGCTCCTTGATCGCCGACCGGACCTTCCTGGCCGGCGCCCCGAACTTGGTCGCGCCCATCTCGAGGAGCATGCGTCGCGCCTCCTTGATCGCACCCTGCTCGAGGATGTACTGGTAAGTGGTCGATTCTTCCACGGCTCGAATCCTCCAGAACAGGTCCATGAGCCGCAGGCCCGAGAGGACGAAGGTCGAGGTGAGGACGTGGCTGGCCGTCTCGTGGGCCAGGACGACGAGCGGCGTCGGGTTCCTGCCACGGCTTCAAGAGGTTTATCGCGTCGCGAGAACCTCATCCCACGTGTCCGCTGCCGGCACCGCGTCAAGGATGCGTTCGAGACGCGGCAAGTCCTCGAGTCCCTGGATCGCCGCCTTGACCTTCTTGCCCGGGGTGCCGAGCTTCCGGGCGCCGTGGCGGAGGACGAGCCTGCGCACGGCCTTCAGTTCTCCCTGCTCGAGGATGTACTGGTAAGTGGTCGATTCTTCCACGGCTCGAATCCTCCGGAACAGGTCCAGGGCCCGCTCGCGGTTGAGGCGAAGGCCCGAGAGGACGAACGTCGAGGTGAGGACGTGGCTGGCCGTCTCGTGATCGAAGGATCGTTCGACGCGCCGGCACAGGCGGGCGACGATCTCGGCGATGCCTTCTTCGACGGGAGTTCCCGGCGCCAGGGCGCCGAGCACGCTGAGCGGCAGCACGCCCGGGCCGCGTCGGAGCAATTCTTCCGCCGGGATTTCCCAGATCCGGAACACCTCGTACCGGAATTCCAGTTTGCCACGCCGGGGCTGTCCCGTATAGGCGAGTCGGCCGGTGACATTCGGATGGTCGGCCGCCGGGCGCAGCAGGATCACGACGCTATGCACCGGCACGCCGAAGCGGTAATACAGCGAACTATTGTAGAGGCAGAGCCGGCCCGCCAGGTTGGCCTCGGGTCCGCTCTGGAAGTTCAGGTCGAGCACCGAGCGCAGCGGGTCGCCGTGGCCGAGGACCACGTCGGTCGCCGCGGAGATTACCGAAAGGTCCACGTTCAGCGCGCGGATGTCCCGGGCATTCCCCAGCCGGCAGGTCGACACATAGTCGCCAGGATGACGGCGGGCGAGGTCCTTGAGCGTGGCATCGAACGGCAACGGCATGTGGACCTCGTCCGCGTCATCCTGGAGCGTGATGGGATTACAGGGCGCCGATCACTGCGCGGCCGCCGAGGCCGCCGCGCGGCGGCGGCCGCGTCCCCGCGATCGCGTGCCGCCGGACTCGGAGGGCGTGGCCATCTCGCCCGGCGAGCGTGGACTCTCCGAACCGGCACCGGCACCAGCTCCGGCACCGGGGCTCAGCATCGTCCGCCGGATGAAGTCGATCTGGAATCGCGCGTAGTGCTCGCCACCGATCCCGTGCCGCGACGACGGGTAGATCATCAACTCGAAGTCCTTGTTGGCGAGCTGGAGCGCGTGGACCAGCCGCATCGTGTTCCGCAGCGAGACGTTGTCGTCGATCGCCCCGTGCAGGATCAGGAGCCGGCCGTGCAGACGCCCGGCGGCCTTCACCACCGACGAGGCGTCGTAGCCGCTGGGGTTGTCCTGCGGCAGGCCCATGTAGCGCTCGGTGTAGATCGAGTCATAGTCGCGCCAGTCGGTCACGGGCGCGCCGGCGATCCCGGCGGCGAACAGGTTCGTGTGGGTCATCGCGTACGACGTGATGTAGCCGCCGTAGCTGTGCCCCTGCATGCCGATCCGCGAGCCGTCCACATACGGCTTCTTCTTGAGCCAGTTGATCGCGTCCTCGATGTCCTTCGTCTCCTGCACGCCCAGGTGCCGGTACGCCGTCCACGTCGAGATCGCCCCCTTGCTGCTGGCGCTGCGAGGGTCCATGTGGAAGATCACCAGGCCCTCGTGAGCCAGTGCGTGGTCGCGCATCCGGCCGCCGTTCCACCCGTCCGAGACCTGGGGCGCGTGCGGGCCGCCGTAGGTCGTGAACCACACAGGGTACTTCTTGCCCGGCTCCATGTCGGCCGGCAGGATCAGCTCGGCCTCGAGCGGGAACCCGTCGCGGGCCGTGATCTGGAACCGCTCGCGCGGGCCGAACTTCATTCCTTTCAGCTCGTGCGACGGGTTCGAGTCGACCGTGCGCACCAACGCCCCGTTAGCGTCATAAAGCGCGATGCGGTCGGGCGTGCGGATGTCGGAGCGGCTCGACAGATACAGCCGCCCATCCGG
>JAKAUH010000471.1:1455-8842 GCA_021818605.1 Planctomycetota bacterium | reverse complement strand
TTCCGATCTCAATAGTTGTGTGCAGATAGGAAAAGATCTGCGTCGGGCTGTAGCCCAGCGCGGCCGCCTCTTCCTGGATGAACGGATCGTTCGTGTCGGCGTCGATGGTGGAGGCCAGCAGACTGGGATCCGACACGTTCCCCGGCTGGAGCGCCGCCGCGGGCGTCGAGGCCGACACGGCGCCGGCGTCGAGCATGGCGCAAGCCCGCGCCCCGGTGTCGAGCTGCAACGTGCTCGCATTGGGCACGTTGACCGTGATCGTCACGCTCGCCCGATCGTAGCCCTGGATCGTCCCCAGGCTCCAGGCGAGGTTCGATCCGCTCTGGCTGGGTTGTTGCGAGGCGCTCGCCAGCGTCACGCCGGGGGCCAGCGTATCAGTGACCAGCACGCCGGTCTCCGGGTTCGCCTGCTCGTTGTAGACCGTGATCGTGATCGCGACCTGGTTGTTCTCGACCTCGCCCACGAAGTAGCTCGGCGACGGCGCGGCCGTGTTCGCGGTCGACGGCGTCGCCAGCGTCCGCCCGATCACGATCGCGGCTGGCAGCCCGCCCGAGTCGAGCATCGTCCGGTCCTCGAGGACCTCGATGAACGGCCGGCGGAGCCGGGCCCCGTGGCGACGACGAGGACGGGTGTTCTGACTCAGCGCGACCTGCTCATTGCGACGGTTCATCGGAAGTCTCTCCTGATGGATCGATCCACCTGCGCCGTTGCATCGGACGGGCGGATCGGGACGGACGTCGATCGCCAGGTTCACCACGGAACCTTCAAAATTGCCCGCGTCGGCACGCGACGCACGGCGGTGTTATTACCCCGGCACGAAAGATCCTCAAGTAGGTCGGGCATTCTTGCCCGACACCTGGGCCCTGTCGGGCAAGAATGCCCGACCTACTTTCATGCCGGTGTAATAGCTGGGCATCCTCGCCTGGTACTTCCCCGGGACGAGGCTGTCGGAGCTTGACCTGTCTGGATATCTACGAAACTTCTCGCCGAACATCACCCGGCCCGTACGGATCGAGATAGCCCTCCATTTCCTGACCCTCCAGCATTGACCCCTCAGCGGGCAAAAGGATCGGCCGGAAAGACCGGATCGTCGAGGATCACGGCCTCGGCCTCGCGGATCCAGACCAGGAACTCCAGCGACTGTGCCAGCCCGCGCTTCTCGTCCGCGAGCAGGCGATCGAGATCATATCGACCGCGGCCGCGGCTCGTCCGGCCGGCGATCGTCCACGCCTGGGACAGGGCCTTGCGGGCCTCGGCTACCTGGCCGAGGCGGTGGTACGCCAGCGCGAGCACGGGCCAGTTCAGCGCCTTGCTGCTCCACCCGGCATGTTCCTCCAGCGACCGTCGGCACCAGCGCACGGCCTCGCCGTAATGCCCGGCGCGGTGGTGAGCCGCCCCGAGCACGTGAAGCGCCCATCCCGGCCCGTTGATCGGATCGGAAAACGAACCCTTGAGCGCACGCTCCATCAGCAGGATCGATCGCTCGAGGTCCCCGGGTGCGCCGGGTGCCAGGACGCCCGGATGCGCGGCGGACACCAGCTCATCCGCATCGTGGCCCCGGCCGCCGCGATCGATGGCCTCGCGGCTGATGCGCTGAAGGCCGTCACGGTCGCCAGCCATGATCAACAGGCAGGCATGCGTGATCGGGTCGTACATGCCGGTCCCGGCCGATTCTCCGGCGGCCAGCGCGGCTCGGTCCCATCGGCCCGACCCGGCCAGGTGGCGGATGCGAATCTCCCGCAGACGCCGGTCGTCCGGACGTCTTCTCGCCACGCGGTGAAAGCTCGCTTCCCGCGCCGCGAGGTCGGCGGCGATCTCGTCCCACAGGCCGTGATTGGACACACCCGCCATGGCCGACGCTCGGTTCAGGGCGATGATGAAGGCATCGGCCGCGCGATCGGGGTCGCCCAGGTCATCGAGGATCCGGCCGCGTTCGGCCCAGGTCCGGGGATCTTCCCGGCCCAGCTCGACCGCCCGGTCGAGGTCGGCGTCGGCCTCCGGCCAGCGGCCCAGTTCGGCCAGTCGCCTGGCCCGCGCCAGCCGGAGCCGGGGACTGGCTGGCTCGATCATCAGTTCCAGGTCGAAGTCGGCAGTCGCCGAGTCGATGTGCTTGAGCGCAAGCCGGGTGCGATCCTGGTACGCCCGGAACCGCGGGTCATCGCCCGCGTCGAAGCCGTCGATGCGCGCCCTGGCCTCCCTGCGCAGCACGTCGCCCATCAGGAAGTCGAACCACCAGATCCCGATCGGCGATCGCCCGTCCGATTCCGGCGGCAGGCGCTCCATGACGTATTCCCACCATCGGTTCGCGTCGGCAAGCGCCCGGGCGGCCTCGTCCGGCCGGCGGGCACCGTGATGGGCCATCGCCAGAATGGGCGCCTTCCACACGATCTGGTCGGAGCATTTGCCGACAAGGGCCGTGGCCCGCTCGTAATGCCCGGCGCGAAGGGCGGTCAGCGCGGCATAGGCGTAGCACCACACCCGGTTCTCCCGGCGCCTGATGTCCTCGGCCGCTTCCTCATGCAGCCTGGCCAGGCGGACGAGGTCGGCGCGGTCGTCGGCCGCGATGCCGCAGGTCGTGGCCACTTCGTGGACGTCCGGCGGTCCCGGGATCGGCCCAAATCGCTCGAGCGTGGCCGCGCAAAACTGGTGGGCTCGATCAACCTGGCCCGTGCCCCGCAGCAGGGACGCGTATCGCGCGTACAGCACAAGGTCGCCAGGCGGACCGGTCCGGAAGACCTGGTCGTATGCGGCCGCCGCCTCGTCCCACAGGCCCATCTGCGCGAAACGCTGGGCGCGGTCGATCGGGTTGTCGGCCAGCCGCACGATCATCGAATGCGGGCCGACGCCATGGCTGACCCGCGCCAGGATGACGTTCATCCCGGCGCGCAGCGTCACCGGAACCGGCTCGAGGTCCCACGGCCAGGGTCGGACCACGGCCGTCTCGTGGACCTGCCGCCCATTGAGCCAGACCCGCACTCGATCGCTCCCGCCGACGAGCAGCGTCGCGGTCCGCTCATCGGGCGAATTCACCATGGTCATCGCATATGCGGAAATATGCTCGGCGTGGAAGACCGCCCGAAGGTCGACGCGTCCGAATGAGCCCGTCGCGACGGCGCGCCACGGCCGCCCGGTGCTGTCGCCGTCGCCGGCCGGCACGGGTCGCGCGGGGTCGGCGTCAGCTTCCGGCGGACAGGCAGAGTTCGGGCTCTCCGGATAGGGCCCGACGACCCACCAGCCGGCCTCGATGAACCGGTTCAGCTCGTGCGGCGTCAGGCTCGCGGCCCGGGCGAACGCGGACCCCGCGGCGGCCCGCTCGCCACGCCCGGCCAGCCATCGGCCGTGCTCGATCCAGGGCATGGGATCGGTGGATGCGAGCGCCCCGGCCCTCGCGAAATCGGCGCGCGACCGATCGCGTTGCCCCAGCTCCGCCAGGACGCGACCGCGCGCCAGCCAGACGGCCGGATCGCCGGGTGTCGCCGCGACGCTCGCGCGGAATTCGGCCTCGGCGCGGTCGTCCAGGCCGATCGTCGCGTACAGCCGGGCCGCGGACACGCGGAGCACCGGCGGGTCGGGATCGGCATGGCCCCGGATGGCCTCCTCGGCCTCGCGGCGAAGGGCCAGCGCGGCGACCCAGTCCTGCCAGGACCACTCGAAACCGCTGATAACGCCCCCCCGATCAAACATCGCGCGCGCCGTCCGCCCCTGGGCGGTTTCGACCCGCTCAAGCGCCCGGCGGGCCTCGTCTTCACGGCCGAGGCGATGCAGCGCCAGCGCCATGATGGCGTCGTCCAGTCCCCAGGATTTCCAGCCGTCGTCTCGCCGGGCGTTCCACTGATTGAGACGGCGGATGGCCTCCTCGGGACGGCCGCACCGGTAGAGCGCCAGCGCCAGAGCGTGGTTGAGCCAGACCGTCCGATCGGCCGCCTTCGTGCCGATGAGCTGCGACGCACGTAGGGCCTCCGCGGGGCTGCACGGCGACACGACAAGCGCCCAGCCCAGGTCGACATCGGCGCCTTCCGTCGCGGGCAACCGGGAAACGCGTTCAAGGATGCGCGCGCGTAGTTTCTGATAGGCAGCCTCGTCGCCCGCCGCGAGATACAGCAGCATCGCCCGACGGCATTCGAACGAGGTGGCGGCCAGACCGGCCTCAAAGGCCCGATCATACTGGGACGCGGCCAGCGACCAGAGCCCGCGCCGGGCATAGCAGTCGCCGATCGACTTGCGGGCGTCCGCCAGGCCGCCCGGCTCGTGCCGCGGCCCGCGGGCGCGGGATTGGGCGCGGGACCAGAGTTCTTCCCCCTCGCGCCACAGCCGGGCCGCCTCGGCCAGCCGCTCGACCTTCCACTCCACTCGCCCCAGGTCGATGATCGTGGAGGCGAGGTCGGCCTGGGTTCCGGCATCCTCGGGGGCTTCCCGCACCAGCTCCTGGCGCAGCGACCGTGCGTGTTCCAGCGAGGTTCGCGCCTCGTCGAGCCGATCCACGCTGAGCTGGATCAAACCCATCGCGTGCTGGCTCGCGGCCAGGTCGCCGCGGATCCGGCGGTTCTTCGGGTCGACCTCGGCGAGCCGCTTGCGAAGCTCCAGCGTCTGCCGGTTCCGCTCGAGCCGCAGGGCGGGACTCGGCCCGTCGGTCCTCGCCCGGTCCTGGACCTCCTGGATTTGCGACTCCAGGTCGAGGCGGGCCATCAGCTTCTTGACGTCGTCCCGGCCCAGCATCGACTGGAACGCCGGCTCCATCCGAAGCCTCTTCAGATCGCGGAACCCGAGATTGACCGCCTGGGCGAGCGCCGCGACCGCCAGCTCGGTCATGCGAAGGCGCTCGCGCCGGTCCTCTTCGCGGATCGGGTCGCGCTCGCGGCCCGGCCATGGCCCCGCGCATAGGGCCCGCGCACAGGCAAGGCAATAAAGGTTCTCCGCGGTGCGCGACGGGTGGCGTTCCATCGCCGCGCGGGCCTGGTGCATCACGCGAACGGCGTCGTCCGCGCGGCCCAGCCGGTAAAGACCCCAGCTCAGCCGCCAGGCGGCCTGGAAGTGCCCGGTTTGCAGCGCGGCGACCGAGGGATTTCCCGTGGCGAGTTCCATCCAGGTGTCGTTGGCCTCCTGGAGCGATTGCAGCGCGGCTTCCCGCTCGCCGAGCTCCCAGCGCGTGGCCCCCACGTTGCCGATGCTGACCGCCAGCAGCCGGCCGTACTGGACGACCTGGGGCGCCCGGTCGCAGGCCGCCCGGGCCTGCTGCACGGCCCGTTCATACATCGCCAGCGCCTCGCGAGGGTGTTCCTGCTGGGCGAGCAGGACGCCCAGGTTGTTCAGCGTGCTGCCCAGGTCGGTCCGGGCCCTGGGATCGTCCGGATCGCGACCGACCAGGGCCGAGCGCAGGACCAGGGCCTTGCGATGCCACTCGATCGCTCGTTTGGGCTCGGATTGCCGGACGGCCTGATCGTTGTACACATGAGCCAGGCTGCGCTGAAATCCGGCGTTGTCCGGCTCGTCGCGAACCACACGCTCCCACGTCGCGATCCCCTCGTCCCGCCGGCCCGAGCCGAACAGCGCCTCGGCCAGGCCGGCCCGAAGCTTGCGATCGCCGGGCGACTGTTGTGAAAGCGTCTGGTAGAGCCGCTGAGCCTCCTGAAAGGCCGCCGTGGCCTTCTCGTCGTTGCCGAGCTCGCGGTGGATCCGGCCGGCCCGCAGATGGGCCTCGGCCAGCCCGGCGCGGATGCTCGGGTCGTCGCCGCGCTCGGCGAGGAACTCCTGGTAAAAGCGCAGGGCCAGTTGCAGCAGCTCGCGGCGCAACGGTTGCAGGCCGGGCACCTCCAGGAGCTGGCTCTCGCTGACGCGGGTGAGGTATTCGTCGACGGCGGCGTGGGCCCGGGCGAAATTGGCCTCGGCGCGATCGCGCTGGTGCTTCGCTTCCCGCAGCGCCGCCTCGGCCTCGCGCCGGGAATCGTCGGCAATCTGCCGCTGCTGCGCCTCGTTCTCGCGCGCCTCGTCGGCCGCGTCCTTCTGTCGCGTGGCGACGAGCCGGGCGGTGGTCTCTTGCCGGGCCAGCCGGACCGACCACGCCAGGCCGATCAGCGATGCGGCCGTCGCCACGATCAGCAGCGCGGTCAAGCTCGCCACCAGCCGGTTGCGCCGGCACCACCGCGCACATCGCTCCACCAGATTGGCCCGACGGGCCAGGATCGGCTCGTCACCGAGATAGCGGCGAAGGTCGGCGGCCAGCTCGCTGGCGGTGGCGTAGCGCCGGTCCAGGTCACGGTCGATCGCCTTGTGGACGATTGTCACCAGGTCGCGCGGCACCTCCGGGTTGAGCGTGCCGAGCCGCGGCGGTTCCTCGTCCGTGACCCGCTTGATGAGCCTGTTGCGGTCCCGCTCCTCGTACGCTGGCCGCAGGGCCAGCATCTCGTAGAGGGTCAGGCCCAGCGAGTAGATGTCGCCCCGCGCGTGGGATCGCCCCTCGAAGGCCTCCGGCGGCATGTAGCGAAGGGTGCCGAGGATGTCGCCGGTGTTCGTCAGGTCGTGCTGATCGACGGCCTTGGCCAGGCCGAAGTCGGTCACCCACACGGTGCCATGGGCGTCGAGCAACAGGTTGGACGGCTTGATGTCGCGGTGGATCACGCCCTGCTTGTGCGCGTATTCGAGCGCATCGGCCACCTGCACGCCCACCCTCGCCACGCTCTGCCAGTACGTGGCCTGGCCCGACCCGCCTGTTCGGCCGTCGCCGTCGTGCCCCGGCAGGTTGATCGACGAGCCGCTACCTGGGGCGGACGCCGGGCCGTCGGAAGCCGGCCGAGCGGCGGAGGCCGGCTGGCCCTCGGCCGGGCTCGCCGGGTCGGTCAGGGTCTCGGCCGACTCGAAGTCGGCGGCCGGCCCGAGGCCCGGCGCCGGCATCACGTCGTCCTCGCCGTTCTCAACCCGCTCGAACCGCCCCGTGAGGAGCGAGCGGGCCACTGCCTCTGCCGCGATGTTCTGCCCCGGCGCCCGCGGCGGGTCGCCCGGCGGCTCGGTGTCCCTGGCCCGAAGCCGACGCAGCTCGGCGATCACCGCGTCCAGCCCCAGGCCGGCGATGAACTGCATGACGTAGTACGGCGTGCCGTCCTGCTCGCCGACGCCGAAGATCGGCACGATATTGGTGTGGTGCAGCCGCGCCGCCGCCCGGGCCTCGCGGTCGAACCGCGCGAGCGGCCGAGGATCGCGGACCAGGCTGCGCGGCAGAACCTTCAGGGCAACGTGGCGGCCCAGTGAAACCTGCTCGGCCTCGTAGACGACCCCCATGCCGCCGTGGCCGACCTCGCGGATGATCCGAAAGTCGCCCAGTTGGTCCGGCAGCGGCGCGGCGGCGAGCCGCGGCGCCGCGGCGGCATGCCCATCCGGCGACTCGCCGGCCAGG
>JAKAUH010000471.1:0-1445 GCA_021818605.1 Planctomycetota bacterium | reverse complement strand
TTCTCCAGCAGCGCCATGGCGGGGAAGACATCGCGAATCTCGACCGCCAGCTCGGGGTGCCGGTCGATGTACTCGTTCAGCGACGGCCGTTCGCCGCGCCGGTAGCGCCCCAGGAATTCCTCGGCCAGCTCCAGGACGATCCCAGTTCGCGATCCGGAAGACGTCATGGGCACACCTCGTCCGCGTCAGAGGGCCTCGAAACCCGGCACCCGCAACAGGATCTCCTTCAACCGCTTGACGGCGCGAAGATACCGGCTCCCGGCTCCGGCCTTTGACAACCCCAGCACCTCGGCGATCTGGCTGATGCTGAGCTGCTCGAAGTGCTTCAGCGCCAGCACCTCGCGGTCGATCGGGTCCATGCTGTTGAGCGCCTCCTGGACGTGGAAGCGGGTCTCCGCCTTGATGACGGCCTGCGAGGGCGTGGTGCATGTCCCCAGGAGCTGCGCCGCCAGCGAGACCGAGTCGGCCATCGGCAGCCCGTCGCGATGCAAGGTCACCTCACGGTCGGCGTCGCGGAGCTGGGTGCCCAGGTGGCGCCGGTGGATCTCGGCCAGCTTCAGCCCGGTCATGTGCCGCAGCCAGAGGAAGAACGACCGCCGCGGGCCCGCCAGGTAGTCGTCCAGCCGCCGGGCGACGTCGAGATACGCCTCCTGGAGAACGTCCGAGTCATCGACTCGCCCGGTCAGCCGTCGGCTCAATCGCACGTGCACCATCCGCTTGAGCCGGTCGTGATACCGCGAGAACAGGGCGCGCGCCGCGTCCTGATCGCCCGCGGCGGCCCGCCGGACCTGTTCGATGAGTTCGTCATCTTCATCGGTCGCGTTGTCGTCCATACCCACTATTAATGCAATGAGCGGCCGATCGTCTCCATCCCGTGTTGATTTTTCCAGGACGAGGGATCTGGTGGCCATCGATCGAACTCCAGCGGGTCGTCGGACGACCGGCCGCCGGACAGGAAGGCCACACCCCGATCCGTCCGACGGCGGTGGCCGCCGCGATCCTCGGCCATCCTTCACCGCGTGGCACCGCCGGGTAAGTGCCGCTTCGCCTCGGCCGAGGTGTGTGGAATGCCGGGCGCGGGTCTCCTGACTCCGTCCCAGGCTGGGACCGAAGGTTGCGTGTGCGTCCCCAGGCCGGCGCTGGCGTGGGCGACCTCCGGTCAGGTTTTCCGGCGCGGTCGGAGACCCGCGCCGAACAGAACCTCCCGGCGCGGTCGAAGACCCGCGCCGAACCGTCCGCCAGGTCTTCCGGACGGTCCTCCTCATCGCTGACCCCTGGCCTCTTGCCCCTACCCGCGAGCCACACATCGAAAGACGCTCAGGCAAGCATAAACTGCCAGGGCGGCGGCACGGGTTGTGCATTATGATCCGGATGCCCCTGGCGAGCGGACCCACATCGAGGCCGAGCCTGGGGGCCTGCCGGGGGCGCAAGTCGCCATCGACATC
>JAKAUH010001104.1 GCA_021818605.1 Planctomycetota bacterium | reverse complement strand
CTACACCGGCCTTTTTGCGGCCAATGAGAAAACCACGCTCGGCTTCATCGGCACGGGCGGGATGGGCACGGGGCTGATCGACACCTTCCGGAAGTTGCCCCAGGCGGAGATCGCCGCGGTTTGCGACGTCTATGAGCCGCACCGGAACCGGGCGCGCGAGCGGGCCGGCGGGTCGCCGGCGGTACTCGATGACTTCCGGCGGGTGCTCGATCGCAAGGATGTCGACGCCGTTGTGATCGCCACGCCGGATCACTGGCACGCCATCATTGCGATCCTCGCCTGCCAGGCGGGTAAGGACGTCTATTGCGAGAAGCCTTTGGGCCATCGCATCCAGGAAACCCGTGCCATGGTGACGGCCGCCGAGAAGGCCCGGCGCGTCACTCAGATGGGCAACCTCATCCACGCCGGCGACAACTACCACCGCGTCGTCGAGATCGTCCGCTCGGGCGTGCTGGGCCAGATCAGCAAGACCCGCGTCTGGATGGCCGCCGATCGCCGCGGGCTGGGCCGGCCGGCGGATACGGCCCCTCCGGCGGGCTGCGACTATGACTTCTGGCTCGGCCCCGCGCCGAAGCGGCCGTTCAACCCGAATCGCTTCACGTTCAACTGGCGCTATTTCTGGGACTACGGCGGCGGCATCCTCATGGATTTCTGCTGCCACATCGTCGATCTGGTCCACTGGGCGATGGACGTCGAGGCCCCGCATACGATCTCGGCGGTCGGCGGCCGATATGCGCTTGACGACAACGCCGAGGTGCCTGACACGCTCGAGGTCGCCTATGAGTATCAAAAGGGCGACCGAAGGTTCCTCATGGCCTGGAGCCAGACCGACGCCAGCAGCCACGGCCTCGAGAACCAGGGGCTGGGCATCATGTTTCAGGGGACCGAGGCGACGCTCGCGGCCGATTACGGGCACTACCGCATCATCCCCGAGAAAAAAGGCCACAAGATCGACGAGCCGCCGACGACGCTGGCTCGCTCGGTCGGGCACCACCGCGAGTGGCTCGACGCGATCAGGTCGCGGGCGCAGTGCTCGTGCCACTTCGGCTATGGCCACCGGCTCACGAGCGTCGGCCACCTGGGGAACATCTCGCTCTGGACCGGCGAGAAGCTGAAGTGGGACCCGGCCGCCGAGCGGGTCACGAATCACGAGTCGGCCAACCAGTACCTCACCAAGGAATACCGCAAGCCCTGGACGCTGCCGGCCGTCTGAGACGACGACGAGTGCGTCCCACCGCATCGGAGACTCTCCCATGATCCGTTCGACAGCCACCCTGGCGGCCTTCGCAATGGCCGCGGCGGCCCTGGTATCGTCCACCCGCGCCGATGAGCCGAAGTGGAAGCAGCACACGATCAACGGCAAGAGCGAGTTCGAGGCGGCGGGCGTGTTCGACGTCGACAACGACGGCCGGCTCGACATCGTCTCGGGCGACACGTGGTACCAGGCCCCGAGCTGGAAGCCGTACCACATTCGCGACGTGAAACGTCAGGGCACGTATTACAACGACTTCGCCACGCTCCCGCTCGATGTCAACGGCGACGGCAAGACCGACTTCGTGACGTGCTCGTACTTCGGCAAGGAAGTCGGCTGGGTGGAGAACCCCGGCAAGCCCGGCGCTCCGTGGCCGTATCACGTGGTCGACCACCCGGGCAACATCGAGGCGGCCTGGGCCGCCGATCTCACCGGCGACGGCGTGCCCGATATCCTGCCCAATTCGGTCAACACGATCGCCTGGTACGAGGTACTGCCGAAATCCGGAGGCGCCGGGCACGAGCTGAAAAAGCACGACTTCGGCCACGATGCTGCCGGCCACGGGGTCGGTTCGGGCGATGTCAACGGCGACGGCCGCGTCGACATCCTCACCCCGAAGGGATGGTTCGAGGCGCCCGCCACTCCCTCGAACGGCCACTGGACCTGGCATCACGAGTGGGACCTTGGCGCCACCGGCATCCAGATCCTGGCGAAGGACATCGACGGCGACGACCTGGCCGACGTCGTCTACGGCATGGGCCACAATTACGGACTCTACTGGATCAAGCAGAACAAGGGGACCGGCGGCGAGCGCACCTGGGGACAGCGGCAGACGATCGACAAAACCATCGCCTCGGTGCATACGCTGATGTGGGCCGACATCGACGGCGACGGCAAGACCGACGAGTTGCTGACCGGCAAGCGCGTGTATGCCCACGAGATTGAGCCGGGCGCGACCGACGGATCGGTCGTCGCCTGGTACTCCTTCGACCCGAAGGCGAAGGAGTGGACCCGCCACGTCATCTTCCAGGGCGAGCCAGCGAAGAACGCACCCGCCCAGCCCGCCCAGCGCCTGGCCCTCCGGGATTTTCCCGCCGGCACCGCCGGCACCGGCCTCCAGCTCACCGCGATCGACATCGACAGGGACGGCGACCTCGACCTCGTCTGCCCCGGCAAGAGTGGGCTCTACCTCTTCGAGAACCTGCGGGTGTCGAAGTAAGTCACGGCGCGGGAAGAGAGTCGACCGGGCATTCCTCACGGAAGGCCTGGGACCGACTCTCCAAACCGGCAAAAGTCGAGTCAGCGCGGCCGTGATTCAATCCACGGCGCCGCGGTGGGAATGATCAGGGCTGACGAGGATAGCCTAACTCGCTCGGCCTCATCCTTCCCTCGGGCATCTTCTCCACCGAGCTGCGCGGAGAAATCGCGAGTTGGCGGCCAATCATCACGTTCTCTTGCTTTCCGCACGGGGCCAAGCCATCATGGGTGGTGCGGTCAGACGACGGCCTCTGTTCGAGTCGTCGCGAACGCGGAATGATGAAGAATGGGACGAACGCGTCGGTCTGGCAACGGGGAGAGGACCGCGTGGTGATCTGGTTTGGGCACCTGGGTTTGGGATCGCTGCGCCGACGGATCCCGACGAGTTCGGCGGACGCGCGTGGCGGGGGTCATCGGCGGTCGAGGAAGCCGCCACGGTTGCTTCCGATCGGCGAGCCGCTGGAGTCTCGCCTGGTGCTGGCCGGCTCGATCACGACGTATACCTGGATCGGTGCCGGGGATGGCAAGAGCTTCAACGACCCCAATAACTGGAGCCACATTGGCAGTGTTTACGGCGGCATCGGTGTGACAGGTGTCCCCACGCCCGGCTCGAACCTGTACTTCCCGCCAGTCTCGACGCTCCCGGCCAATAGTCCCACCACCATCAACTTCAACTCCAGTTACCCGAGCTTTCCGGTTGGCCTGCTCACGATCGCCGATTCTTATACATTCACCGGCAACGGCGTTACGACGAACGGCGGGATCGTTGTGGTGAATCCGCCGACGGGCAAGGCCACCGTCGCGGACCTGCTCCTGTCGAACGTGACGATGAATCGGCAGTCGAGCGACTACGTCCAGGGGAGCGCGACGCTCGAGATCGGCAGCCCGACCGACCTGACGGGCGTGCAGCTTGTCCACCAGGGCGGGGTCGTCATGCAGGGCGGAGGGCTGCTTGAGGTCAGCACGCAGGACATCGTTGACCCCCCGTCCGGTTTCGCGCCCCAGACATTTGAGATCGCGCAGGGCACGGTGCTGATGGGGACCTCGACGAACTTCAACACCTCGCTCCTCCAGGTCGATCGCGGCGGCGCGCTCGATATCGCCGACAACGCCGCGGTAACCGTCGGGTCGCTGTCGGGAGCTGGGTCGGTCGACCTCGAGGGCACCAGCGCGGCGAACGATCAGACCAGTTTGTCGATCCATACGCCGGGCGGCGAGTCCGATACCTTCACCGGCTCGATCGTCGGCACGGGGCAGCTCGCGCTGACGGGGCCAGGTGCGCTCACGCTGGACAGCATCGACTTCGGCGGGCAGGGCTCGGTGTCGGTGCAGGACGGCACGCTCGATATGACTGGACCCATCAGCGCGGGCTCGGTCGTCGTGTATCAGCTCGGCACGCTCGGCGGCCTGGGCTCGTGGGCGTTCTCAGGCCCGGCGACGTTCGAGGCCGGCTCGACGTTTGACGTCGCGCTGAATGGCCTGGTCCCTGGTTCCCAGTACACGCAGCTCACCAGCGGCGACTCGACCACCGGCGTCAACCTGGGGAATAGCCTGTTAGCCGGCAGCGTGAGCTACGAGTACCAGGCGGGCGACCAGTTCACGATCGCGAATGCGCCCGTGATCCAGGGCGTTTTCCAGAATGTGGTGGCCGGTCGGGTTTTCCTGGGCAACAACGTTCCGTTCGGGGTCTCCTATTCCGGCACGTCGGTGATACTGACGGCGTTGCAGTCGATGTCGACCACGCGGCTTGGCGGTTCGGGCGGGCCGACCCATCCCGGCCAGGCGGTGACCTTCACGGCGAGCGTCGGCACGCGCACGGCGGTCATCACCGGCGGGACGGTGAGCTTTGAGGAAAATGGTTCCGTCGTGGCGACCGTGCCGGTCTCGGCCTCGGGGACCGCGGCGTTCACCACCACGTCGCTGCCGCTGGGCACGACGACGGTGGCCGCGGTGTTTGGCGGGGTCGCGAATATCCTGGGCTCGAGCAGCGGCCCGGTCGCGCAGGTCGTCGTGCCCTACCCGACCACGACCGCGGTTTCCAGCTCGATGAACCCCAGCCGGATTCACCAGCCGGTGACGCTCACCGCGATCGTGACCGCCGACGGGATGCCGGTGACCTCGGGTACGGTGCACTTCTCCCGGGGAAAACAGCTTCTCGGCACGGCGACTCTCGGCCCGAGCGGCATGGCCAGGATCACGATCGCCAGCCTGCCGCGCGGGGATGTCCGGATCCAGGCGGCTTTCACCGGGAACTCGGAGGATTACGGCTCGGTCAGCCCGGTATTCGTTCAGGCCGTTGCAAAGTATAACACGGCCACAATGCTGGTGATCGCCAGCATCACCAGGCCCAACGGCCGGATTCGCGAGGCCCTGATGACAACGGTCGAGGCGATCGGGGCGGTCGGCGTGGTCCCGGTGGGCAAGGTCCTGTTCCGCCGGAACGGCCGCGAGATCGGCCGTGCGCGGCTGATCGGCGGCACGGCGACCCTCGTTCTGCCGAAGCACATGCCGGCCCGCGGCCGGTTCGGGGCGCAGTTCCTGGCGAGCAAGAACTTCGGCCCGAGCCGGTCGCCCGTCGTGATCCTGCCGGCGTGAGACCCTGTCCCCGAAGGCCGCGCCCCGATCGTCTCGGAGGGTGGGCAATGGCCAGGCATTCGAGGCCTCGACCGGTCGGCATTACCCGCCCCGCGTCGTCCAATCGCCCTTGCGAGATCGATTCTGAGCCGTCGCCATGGTCGCGATCCGAGTGGTACAATCAACCTCGGCGTCGGAGTCGACGACCTCCCACCGCATTGGCACCCGGCAGGCGAGTCCCACCGAAATGAGCAATTCCACGAATCCCTCACTCTGCCCGTCCCGCCGGGGGTTCCTGACGCAGGCCGCCGGGGCCGCGGCGGCTGGACTTGCGTTTCCGACGATCGTGCCAGCCTCGGCGCTGGGATTGTCGGGCGCGGTCGCGCCGAGTAATCGGGTGAACATCGGGTTCATCGGCACGGGGAACCAGGGGTTCAACGACATCAACTCGTTCCTGCGGGACGACCGGGTGCGGATCGTGGCGGTCTGCGATGTGAATCGCGGCAGCGCGGGGTACTGGGAAGGGAAGGTCGGCGGGCGTGAGCCAGCGAAGCGATGGGTCGAGGAGCATTATGCCTCGGCTCGCCGCAGCGGCACCTACCGCGGCTGTGACGCGTACGTCGACTATCGCGAGGTCCTCGGCCGCGACGACATCGACGCCGTCGAGGTCTGCACGCCGGACCACTGGCACGCGATCCCGGTGATCGCCGCGTGCAAGACGCGCAAGGACATCTACTGCCAGAAGCCGCTGTCGCTGACGATCGCCGAGGGCCGCGCGATGAGCTACGCGGTCAATCGCTCAGGGGTCGTCTTCCAGACGGGTAGTCAGCAGCGCTCGGACTGGCGATATCGCCGCGCCGCCGAACTGGTGCGCAACGGTCGGATCGGCAAGCTCAAGTTTGTACGCGTCGGGATGCCGTCGGGGCGGACTGACTACGCGAAGACCGGCAGTCACAAGAAGCCCGAGCCGGTGCCGAAGGGCTTCGAATACGACATCTGGCTCGGCCCCGCGCCCCAGGCGCCTTACGCCCAGGCACGCTGCCACGTGAACTTCCGCTGGATCTACGACTACTCGGGCGGCCAGGTCACCGACTGGGGCGGCCACCATCCCGACTGCGCCCAGTGGGGCATGGGCACCGAGCTGACCGGCCCGGTGCTGATCAAGAACGCGAAGGGCGTGTTTCCGCCCGACCCGCTCTGGAACACGGCGACCGAGTACACGTTCGACGCCGTGTACGAGAACGGCCTGACGATGCGGATCTCGAACAGCGAGAAGATGGGCGTCACCTTCGAGGGGACCGACGGGAAGATTTACGTCAACCGCGGCAAGCTCGAGGCCGACCCGAAGGCGGTGCTCGACTCGAAGATCGGCCCGGATGGGATTCACCTGTACAGGAGCGATGATCACTTCCGCAACTTCATCGACTGCGTGATTTCTCGCGAACCGACCGCGGCGCCCGTGGAGGTCGCGCATCGCTCGATTACCCTCTGCCACCTGGGCAACATCGCCATGCGCCTGGGCCGCGAGACCCTGCGCTGGGACCCGCGGACCGAGCAGATCATCGGCGATGCGGAGGCCGCCCGGATGCTCAGCCGGCCGTATCGCGAGCCGTGGAGCCTGCCGGCCGTGTGAGCGATCCAAGGGCGATTGTCCCGGGCGGGGAGGAGTGCTAAGGTCGAGAGGTCGATCCTGCCAGGAGACCCTACTGATGATGACGATGAAAAAGCTGGTCGAATATGTCGCAGCAGAACCTTTTCGCCCCTTCCGAATTCGGATGGCCAGCGGCCATTCCTTCGACATCAGGCACCCGGAGATGATCCTGGTCGGAAGAACGTCCGCGAGGATTTACACCGCAACCGACCCCGAGGGTGCGGACAAATGGTATGACGTTTCGATGATGCTGATGGAAATCGTCGAGCCCCTCGACGTCCCCGTAACCCAGGCGAACGGCTGAACCCATGACGATCGCGACGACCGACGAATCAACACGCCGGGAAACCCCCGCGCTGGCCAGCGTCGAGTTCCCCCGCCCGCTGGAACCGCGGCCCGAGATCCGCCACGTGCTGTTCGACTTCGACGGCACGCTCTCCTTGATCCGCCAGGGCTGGCCCGAGGTGATGGTGCCGATGTTCGTCGAGGCGCTGCCGAGGCGCCCGGGCGAGAGCGCCGACGACGTGCGAGCCATGGTCATTGACGACATCATGACGCTCAACGGCAAGCAGACGATCTACCAGATGATCCAGCTCGCCGACCGGATCCGCGAGCGCGGCGGCGAGCCGCGGGAGCCGCTCTGGTACAAGCACGAGTACCTCCGCCGACTCGAGGCTCATATCGGCGCCCGCACGTCGGGACTCGAAAAGGGCACCAGCTCGCCGGATGAGCTACTCGTCCACGGGGCGAGGCAATTGCTCGAGCACCTGCGCGAGCGGGGCCTCAACCTCTACCTGGCCAGCGGCACTGATGAGTACGCCGTGAAGCGAGAGGCCGAGCTGCTCGACATCACCCGCTACTTCGACGGCCGGATCTACGGCGCCGTCGACGATTACAAGCAGTTCTCCAAGAAGATGGTCATCGATCGAATCCTCCGCGAGAACAGCATCACGGGCGGTCCGCTGCTGTCCTTCGGCGACGGTTACGTCGAGATCGAGAACACCAAGCAGGCCGGCGGCCTGGCGGTGGCCGTCGCCAGCGACGAGGCGAATAACGGATCGGGGCGTGTCGACGAGTGGAAACGCCGACGGCTGCTGGGCGTCGGCGCCGACGCCGTCATCCCCGACTTCCGCAATGCCGTGGCGCTGGTCGATTACTTGCTGGGTAACGACGAGGGGCGAGGGGTTAGCGGCGAGTGAAGGCGATGAAGTCCCGAGGGAGCCAGGTGACGTGGGCGTTGAACCGCTCGATCTGTCGAAGCTGCGAATCCTGCCGCTGGCGGCCCGCGAGAGCCTGACGCGCGCGGATGAGATCCTCGTTGATCCCGATTCGGCGCCGCGGGCCTGTTCGGATGCGATGGCCGCGGCCGTGGAGAATGCAGCGGCGGCCATCCGGACGGCGCGGGAGCGGGGCGCGGCGGTCGTCCTGATCTACGGCGCGCATCTGCTGCGCAACGGGGCCGCGAGGATTCTCGAGCGGATGATGGCCGGGCGCTGGATCTCGCACCTGGCGACCAACGGAGCCGGGACGATCCACGACTGGGAATATTCCTGGCTCGGCGCGTCGACCGAATCGGTCGAGCGCAACGTCGCGACCGGCACGTTTGGCTCGTGGCACGAGACCGCGACGAACATCCACCTCGCTCTTCTCGCCGGCGCGCTCGACGGCCTGGGCTACGGCCGCTCGCTGGGCCGGTTCATCCACGAGGACGGTGTTACATTGCCGTCGGTCGATGAACTGGCCGCGGCGATTGCATCGGCCCCTCGCCATCCGCTGACCGCCGCGCGGGCGGATCTGCTCCGCGCGATCGAGACCCAGGGTTGGACGACGGGCCGGGTCGACGTCGTCCACCGCTGGAAGCACGCCTCGATCCTGGCCCAGGCGTTCCGCCATGGCGTGCCGATGACGGTGCATCCGGGGATCGGCTATGACATCATCTCCAACCATCCGGTCTTCGACGGCGCCGCGATCGGCCGGGCGGCGGGCCTCGACTTCCGGCTGTTCGCCGGCTCGCTTCAGAACCTCGACGGCGGCGTGGTGCTGTCGATCGGCTCGGCCATCATGGGCCCGCAGGTCTTCGAGAAGGCACTGAGCTGCGTCAATAACCTCCGTCTCC
>JAKAUH010000919.1 GCA_021818605.1 Planctomycetota bacterium | reverse complement strand
CAACCCCGCAGCGTGGTGAGCGACCTGCTCGGGCCGCTCGATCGCCTGCCGGGCCTGCATGTTGGGCAGCGGTGGGAGATGCAGGTGGTCAATCCTTTCACCGGCAACACCGAGTCCTCCCGCGCCGAGGTGATCCGGCGAACCCTGATCCACTGGGCGGGCAATCCCGTCACGACCTACGAGGTGGAGCAGAAGATGTCCAGCCTGCGGGTCCATACCTGGGTCGCCACCGATGGAGTGATCCTCCGGCAGGAAGTCCCCATGTTCGTGCGGCTGATCCTGGAACGCCGCGGCGACGACCCCGCTGCCCCGGCGGCCTCCGCATCCAGCCCCGCGACAGGGAGGTCACGCCCATGATCGACGTCCACGGGGTCACGAAACGGTTCGGATCCAAGTGTGCCGTCGACCGCCTCGACCTGGAGGTCAAGGCCGGCGAGCTCTTCGCCTTCCTCGGTCCCAACGGCGCCGGCAAGACGACCACGATCAAGATGATCTGCGGCCTGCTCGCCCCGACCGCCGGAACCGTGCGAATCGGCGGGTTCGAGGCGTCCAGCCTGGCAGCGCGGCAGTTGCTCGGCTACGTTCCCGACCAGCCGTACCTCTACGACAAGCTGACCGGTCGCGAGTTCCTCCGATTCGTCGTCGAGATGTACGGGCTCGACCCCGACCGGTCCGCCCGGCGCGTTCTCGAGCTGATCGACACCTTCGAGATGGGCGATTACGTGGACGATCTGTGCGAGAGCTACTCGCAGGGAATGAAGCAGCGCGTGGTGTTCGCGTCGGCCCTCGTGCACGAACCCCGCGTCCTGGTGGTGGACGAGCCCCTGGTGGGACTCGACCCCCGTAGCGCGCGGATCGTCAAGGATCTCTTCGTCCAGCAGGCTCGTTCGGGCTGCGCGGTCCTGATGTCGACGCACCTCCTGGCGATCGCCGAGGAGCTGGCCGACCGGATCGGCATCGTCGATCACGGCCGGATGCTGGCAACCGGAACGCTCGACGAACTCCGTTCCCGCGTCCAGCATCATGGCCCGCTCGAGGACCTGTTCCTGAAACTGACCGGGAACCTGCGGCCGGACGTCGTCGGCCTGCCGGACAGCTCGATGAAAACCCAGCACGCCGGGTCGCGA
This sequence comes from Planctomycetota bacterium, assembly GCA_021818605.1. Classification (GTDB taxonomy): domain Bacteria; phylum Planctomycetota; class Planctomycetia; order Isosphaerales; family Isosphaeraceae; genus JAKAUH01. Next base: position 7,746 of record JAKAUH010000919.1, on the reverse strand, counting down.
TCATGAGCCTCGCCCTGCCCAATTCCGGTTCCGAATCCCTGGCCGCCGTTGCGGAGCCAATCCCGCCGGCCCACACATCCCGGGCCCTGCGGCATCTCCGCTGGTGCCTGACCCGCAACACGATTCGTTCGCTCCTGTCCGGCTCTCGGCTCCGCCTGTCGATGATCCTGGTCTGCTGCGCGATCTTCTGGGCCGGGCTGTTCGGACTGTTCTGGGGCGGCTTCGAGTTCATGGGGATGAATGATGCCCTGTTCAACGGGATCTTCGAATATCTCTTCAGCATGTTTTTTCTGTCGATCCTGGTGATGCTTCTGTTCTCGACGGGAATCATCACCTACACGGCCCTGTTTCACTCGCGCGAGGGGACGTTCCTGCTGACCATGCCCGCGACGACGGACCGAATCTTCGCCTACAAGTTCGCCGAGGCGGTCGGGCTGTCAAGCTGGGGGTTCTTCCTGCTGGGTAGCCCGCTGATGGTCGCCTACGGCCTGACGATGCATGCGCCACCGGGGTTTTATTTGATGTTCCTGGCGTATCTGGTCTCGTTCGTGCTGATCGCCGGGAGCATCGGGGCGATGGTGGCCATCGTGGTGGCCAACGTGTTCCCGAAACGGCAACGGATGGTGCTGGGGGCCGCGGCGCTGGCGACGATCGTCGGGATTATCGTGCTGGGGATCCAGGTCTGGACAACGCCCGGCGAGGCGCTGCGCGGCGACTGGCTCAGCAAGGTGCAGGATCGCCTGGCCTTCTGCCAGCATCCGCTCTGGCCCAGTCGATGGATGTCGGCCGGCTTGATCGCCTCGGCACGCGGCGAATGGCCCCGGGGCTGGTACTACCTGATGGTCCTCTCGGCGCATGCGGGGCTTTGCTACCTGGCCGCCGCCGCGATGGCCCGCGACCTGTATTTCCGCGGATATAGCCGCGTCCAGGGAAACCGCAGCGCCCGTCGTCGCCTGGGGTTCTACGCGGTCGACGCGGTCTTCCACCGCGCCTTCTTCTTCCTGCCGCGGCCGGTGCGATTGCTGATCCTCAAGGACCTGCGGACCTTCCGACGCGATCCGGCGCAGTGGTCGCAATTCCTGATCTTCTTCGGGCTGCTCGGGTTCTACTTCATGAACATCCCCAGACTGGGCTACGCCGTGCAGTTGCCCTCATGGCGGAACCTCGTCAGCTTCCTTAACCTGTCGGTGACGGCACTGATCCTCTCGACCTTTACCAGCCGGTTCATCTTCCCCTTGCTGTCGCTCGAGGGGCGGAATTTCTGGGTTCTGGGCCTGTTCCCGCTCCGCCGCGAGCAGATCCTCTGGGGAAAGTTCGTCTTCTCGGTCGGGATCGCGCTTCTACCCACCGAGCTGCTGGTCTCGCTCAGCGACATCATGCTCGGCATGGGACCGCTGATGATCGGCCTGCACATGGCGATGGTCGCCGTGCTCTGCATGGGGCTCTCGGGAATCAGCGTGGGCCTCGGCGCCCGGCTGCCGAACCTCCGCGAGAGCGATCCATCAAAGATCGCCGTCGGTTTTGGGGGCACGCTCAACCTGCTGGTCAGCCTGGTCTTCATCTTCGCGATCGTCACCGCGCTCGCGGTGCCCTGCCATCTCTACTTTCTTGGGCTCGAGCATCCCGAGGCCCAGTTTGCCCTCTCTCACAGCGGATTCCGGCTCTGGCTCTCCCTGGCCATCACCGTCAGTCTGCTCATCGGTGCCGTCGGGACGATCCTGCCGCTACGGATCGGCATCAAGGCGGTCCAGCGAATGGAACTTTAATCCTCAATCCTCAATCCTCCCGACTCCCCTTGCGGTTCTCGCCCTGTTTCCTAGAATTTCAAAGGATTCTGAAAGTTCCACCGAAACCGAGCGGAACGGCCGGCCAGCGAGACGAGGCAAGATCGCTCGCCCGGCCGTCGCGGGTCCTGCGGAGAGGGCATCGACCATGAAGCCCCCGATCCGGGTAGGAGCGGTGAGTTATCTCAACGCGAAACCCCTGTACCACCGGCTCAGCGAGTTTGCCCCCGAGGTGCGCCTGTCGATGGACGTGCCAAGCCGGCTGGCCGAACAACTCGGCAGCGGCGAGCTCGACGTCGCCCTGATCCCGTCGATTGAGTATCTGCGGGGCGTGGAGCGCGGCTATGAGATCGTGCCGGACTTCGCGATCGCGGCCCGCGGTCCGGTGCGAAGCGTCAAGGTCTTCACCCGCGTGCCCTGGGACCAGATCGATCGCCTGGCCCTCGATGCCGGATCCCGGACCAGCCAGACGCTCGCCCGGATCTGGCTGGACGCCCGGCATGGCGTGCGCCCGAGCGTGATCGAGGAGCTTCCGCTGGGCGTCTCGGCCCTGGAGAGCACGGCCGATGCGGTGCTCGTCATCGGCGACCGCGCCATGAAGGTGCCGCATGAGGCGTTTCACGAGGTGGTCGATCTGGCCGAGGGCTGGGTCGGCATGACCGGGTTGCCGTTCGTCTTCGCGCTCTGGGTGGCGCGGGGCGGCGTCGATCTGCGCGGCCTGCCCGAGGCGCTCCAGCGAAGCCGCGGGGAAGGCCTGGCGCACGCCCACGAGCTGGCGGCGATCCACGGCCCCAGGCTGGGACTGGACGTCGCGTCGTGCTACGATTACCTCACGAAGGTACTGTCCTACGACCTCGGCGAGCCCGAGATCGCCGGGCTGCGGCGGTTCGCCGCCATGGCGGCCCGCCTCGGTCTGGCCCCGGAAGGAGTGAGCCTTGTCTTCCACCGTCGACGCGATCTTGCATCGCGCCATTGAGGGGCAGCGTCTGGGCTTCGACGAGGGGGTGGAGCTGTTTCGCTCGGCGACGCTCCTGCAGCTTGGCCGCGCCGCCGACGCGGTCTGCCGGCGGCTCCATCCCGAGCCCTATCGCACCTACAACATCGACCGCAACATCAACTACACGAACGTCTGCGCGGCGGTCTGCGATTTCTGCGCGTTCTATCGCAAGGTCGGGGCAACCGACGCCTACGTGCTCGACCGCGAGGTGCTGCACCAGAAGATCCGCGAAACCGTCGAGCTGGGCGGCGACCAGATCCTGCTCCAGGGCGGCCTGCACCCGGACCTCGGGATCGAGTGGTACGAGGAGCTGCTCCGCGACCTCAAGGCGGCCTTCCCGGCCGTGAACATTCACGGCTTCAGCGCTCCGGAGATCTTTTTCCTGACCAGGGTCGCCAAAAAACCGCTGCGCGAGGTGCTCGAGCGGCTCAAAGCCGCCGGCCTCGGCAGCCTGCCCGGCGGCGGCGCCGAGATCCTCGTCGACCGGGTGCGCAAGGCGATCACCCGCGGCAAGGTGATGACCGACAACTGGCTGGAGGTGCACCGCGTCTGGCACGCGATGGGCGGCCGCTCGACGGCCACGATGATGTTCGGCCACGTCGAGACGATCGAGGAGCGGGTCGAGCACTTCGAGCGGATCCGTCAACTTCAGGACGAAATGGGCGGCTTCACGGCGTTCATCTCGTGGACGTTTCAGCCCGAGAACACCGACATGGCGCACGTCCCGGCCGCGGGGGCGTTCGAATACCTGCGGAACCAGGCGATCTCGCGGCTCTACCTCGACAACGTGCCGAACATCCAGTCGTCGTGGGTCACCCAGGGCCCGAAGATCGGCCAGGTGGCACTCTATTTCGGCGCCAACGACATGGGCAGCCTGATGATCGAGGAGAACGTCGTGTCGTCGGCCGGCACCGTGTATCACCTCTCGCTCGAGGAGATTCGCCGCGCCATCCGGGAAAGCGGCTACATCCCGCGCCAGCGTAACGTATTCTACGAGTATATCGACCAGGATCCGTCGGCCGAGCGGGCGCCGGCACTGGCGAGCTGAGCGAGCGAAGCGCAGAGCAGCGCAGCGCAGGCGAACGCGGAGGGGCGGGCGTCACGGCCCGCGGCGGCCGTTGATCCGGGTCGAGCATCTGAGGAAATCCTTCCTCGACTATCAGCGCGGCTGGATCGCGGCCGTCGACGACGTGTCGTTCGAGTGCCGGCCCAGCGAGATCTTCGGGCTGCTGGGGCCGAATGGCGCCGGCAAGACGACCACCCTGCGGATCCTCAGCACCGTGCTTCGCCCCACCGGCGGCCGGGCCGAGGTCGCCGGGTACGACGTCCGCACCCAGCCCGAAAAGGTCCGCGCGAACATCGGCTACATGTCCGCGAGCACCGGGATCTACGACCGGATGACGGCCTGGGAGCTGGTCGAATACTTCGGCCGGCTCTACGGTCTCGCCGAGGACCGGCTGGCCGAGCGGATGGAGACGATCTTCGACTGGCTGAAGATGAATGACTTCCGCGACGTGCTGGGGGCGAAGATGTCGACCGGCATGAAGCAAAAAGTCTCGATCGCCCGAACCATCGTGCACGACCCGCCCGTGCTCATCTTTGACGAGCCGACCTCGGGGCTGGACGTCCTGGTGGCGCGGGCCGTGCTCCAGAAGATCCTCGAGCTGCGCGACCTGGGCAAGACAATCGTCTTCTCGACCCACTCGATGCACGAGGTCGAAAAGCTCTGCGCCCACGCGGCCATCATCTACAAGGGCCGGGTTCAGGCGAAGGGCCCCCCGCAAGATCTGCTGCGGCAATTTGACCAGCCCGATCTGGAAGAGCTATTCTTCTTTCTGGTCGAGCGAGCCGAATCCGCCGCCAGCGGAGTCAGCCCGCACTCGCTGCGCAACGCGGAAGCGAACACCGCGTGACCTTCGACACTCACTCGTCCGCCGGTGGCCGGGAGCCCGATGCGCTGGTCCAACGTCGCCGTGATCTTCCGACGGGAACTGCGGGACCAGATCCGCGATCGTCGCACGCTGTTCATGATCTTCGTACTGCCGATCCTGCTCTATCCCCTGCTGGGATACGGCATGCTCCAGTTCACCGCGACGCTGGCGCAGCGGCCGCGCACGGTCGTTCTGGTCGGCGCCGCGAACCTGCCGGCCAGCCCGCCCTTGCTCAATCCGGCCGGCGACGGCTTCGACCCGGCACTGTTTGACGACCCCGAGGACGCCTCCCGGCTCCTCGTTCAGGTGGAGCGGCCGGATGGACCGTGGGGCGATCCTGTCCGCCGGCGTCAGGCGCTCCACCGGGGCGATGCCTCGGCCGCGCTGATCGTACCCGCCGACCTGTCGGAAAAGCTCAGGAGCGAGGGCCAGATCGAGGTCCCGGTCGACTTCAACAGCGTTGACGAGCCGAGCCAGATCACCTATCGACGCCTGCGCGAGATGCTCGACCGCTGGGGCCGTCGGATCGTGAGTGCCCGCCTCGACCGCGACCACAAGCCGATCGGCTACGCCGAACCGATCCGCCTGCGCGTCGAGGACGTGGCCACGCCCAGCGAGGTGGGAAGTAACGTCTGGAGCCGGCTGTTCCCCTTTTTGCTCGTCGTCATGGCACTCACCGGCGCCTTCTATCCGGCCGTTGACCTGTGCGCCGGCGAGAAGGAACGCGGCACGATGGAAACCCTGCTCATCAGCCCGGCCAGCCGGTCGGAGATCGTCCTGGGCAAGTTTCTCACCGTGATGCTCGCCAGCGTCCTCACGGCGGCGCTGAACCTCGTCTCGATGGGGATCACGGGGATCGGGATCGCCTGGCGGGTCAGCAGCCTGGCGGCCTCGGCCGACCAGCAGGCCGCCGGCGCGGCCGTCGCCCTGACGGCGCCGACCGTGCAATCGGCGCTCTGGATGCTCGTGCTCCTGATCCCGCTGGCGGCGTTCTTCGCGGCCATCTGCGTGGCACTGGCCGTCCTGGCGCGGAGCATGAAGGAGGGCCAGTACTACATGACCCCCCTTTACCTGATCAGCATGCCGCTCATCTTCCTCTCGCTGGCACCCGAGATCGAGCTGAACCTGTTCTACAGCCTGGTCCCAATCACGGGCGTCGCGCTCCTGCTTCGGGCCCTGATCCTGGGTGGATACGACGTGGCGTTCCGTTTCTTCCTGCCGGTCCTCGTGCCCATGATGATCTACGCCGCGGTCTCCCTGCGCTGGGCCATCGACCAGTTTCAGCGCGAGGACGTGCTCTTCCGTGAGGCCGAGCGGTTCAGCCTGGGCACCTGGCTCCGCCACCTCTACCGCGACCGCGAGCCGACGCCGACGGCCGGCGAGTCCGTGCTTTGCTTCGCTCTCATCCTCGCCTCGTCGTGGCTCTACCTGAGCTATCGCGGCGAGCCCGAGGGCGGACCGGGCCCGTGGGACGTGATCGTCGGCCAGTTGTTCATCGGTGTTCCGCCGATCCTGATGGCGCTCCTGTTGACGTCAGCTCCCTCGCGGACACTTCGCCTGCGCTGGCCCGAACCGCGCTACCTGTTCCTGGCCGCCGCCCTGGCGATCGCCCTCAATCCGATCGTCAACGAGATCGAGCCGATCATTCAGCGGCTCTTCCCGGTCCCGGACGCCATCAAGGCGGCGTTTGGCCAGCTCATGGGCCGGTCGACCGGACTGGCCACGATGCTCACGACGTTTGCCCTGGTGCCGGCGATCTGCGAGGAACTGGCCTTCCGCGGCCTGATCCTCTCGGGCCTGCAACGACAGCACCGGACTCGCTCGGCGATCATGCTCTCGGCCCTCATGTTCGGCTTCTTGCACGTGCTGATGAGCCTGTTCCAGCAGCTTTTCAACGCCACACTCCTGGGACTTGTGCTGGGGCTGCTGGCGGTCCGCAGCCGTAGCCTGCTGCCGGGGATCGTCTTCCATTTCCTGAACAACGCGATCGCGGTCACGCTCAGCGCGCGAGTTCGCGGCGGCGAATGGGACGCGATCACCGGTTGGCTCTATCGCGACCCCGCCGAGGGCCGATATCATGTCGTCTGGGTCGTCGCCGGCGCGATCGTCTCGAGCGGCCTTCTGTATGTCCTCTGGCGCCGCGATCGGGGCCGCTCGAGCTGGGAGGACGAGCCGGAGGCCTTTCCCATCGGGGGCCGGGCCGGATCCGAACCGACCGACACTGCCTGCGCCGGGATGATCCCCGATTGAGCCGCTCCATTCCGCGCATCGTCCATCCAAAACAGGCCCCGGGAGCTTCTCGATGAGGCGTGACACGCTCACCGTTCGGGCGCGGTACGTCGTCCCGGTCGAGGGGGCTCCAATCGCGGACGCTTGCCTGACGATCCAGGGGCCCAGGGTCGGCTGGCTCGGACCGGCCGCGGACCGGCGGCACGACCTCGACCTGGGCAACGTGGCGATCCTGCCGGGCTTCGTCAACGCCCATACCCACCTCGAGCTCTCGCCGCTCGCAGACGGACCCGACGGAACGGGTTCGTGGCCCGAGGACGAGATCGACTGGCTCCGCCGTGTCATCGCCCAGCGCCGATCGGGCAGCGACGAATCGCTGCGGCAGGCCGCGGAACGGAACCTCGCCGCCACGATCCGATCGGGGACAACCTTCGTGGCCGACTCGACGACCGCCGGGATGAGCTGGCCGGCGATCGCGGCGGCCCCGATCCGCGCCGTCGTCTTCGCCGAGGTGATTGGACTGAGACGCGAGCGCGGCCTGCACACCGACGCCGCGGCCTGGGAATGGCTGGCGTCGGTCCGCCCCGAGAACCAGATCGCCGCCTGTGCCCGGGTCGGCCTCAGCCCGCATGCGCCCTACAGCACGGCGGGCTGGCTCTATCACAAGGCCGTCGCCAGCGGCCTGCCGCTATCGACCCACCTGGCGGAGATGCCCGAGGAGCTCCGGCTGCTCGCGTACCACGACGGTCCCATGCGTCGTTTCCTCGAGGATATCGGCGCCTGGGACGATTAGTGGGAGCAGATC
>JAKAUH010000569.1 GCA_021818605.1 Planctomycetota bacterium | reverse complement strand
GATCGCGCGGGCCAGGATGGTCGCCGTGGTCGTGCCGTCACCGGCGATGTCCGAGGTCTTCGAGGCAACGACGTTCACGAGCTTGGCGCCCATGTTCTCGAACGGGTCGCCCAGTTCGATCTCCTTGGCGACCGTGACGCCGTCCTTGGTGACGGTCGGGCCGCCGAAGGACTTGCTGAGGATGACGTTCCGCCCCGTCGGCCCGAGCGTGGTGCCGACCGCGCGGGCGAGGGTGTCGACGCCCTCGAACAGCTTCCGTCGAGCGGCGTCCGAGAAGAGTAGTTGCTTAGCCACCGTCTTTGTCTCCTTTGTCATTGGTCATTCGTCATTAGTCATTAGTCATTGGCTCGCCTGGGGTACGCCGTCGTCCGCGGTTCGCCGTGCGCCCCGCGTTCGGCTCACCAATGACCGATGACCAATGACCAATGACAGAGAGTCGTTACTTGACGATCTTGGCCAGGATGTCGGACTCGCGGAGGATCTTGATCTCCTCGCCGTCGAGCTTGATCTCGGTGCCGGAATACTTGCCGAAGAGGACCTCATCCCCCTCGGTGACACCGATCGCCGCCCGCTCGCCCGAGTCGAGCAGCTTGCCGGGGCCGACGGCCAGCACCCGGCCGCGCTGGGGCTTCTCCTTGGCGGTGTCGGGCAGCACGATGCCGCCGGCCGTCTTCTCCTCGGCCTCGATCTGCTGGATGACGACACGGTCCTCGAGGGGGCGAATCTTCAGCTTGGCCATCTATCCTCGTCCTTCGCTTCAGGTGTGTTGAGAGTGTATTGACCGTTCACGAATCAATGCGGTTCACGTCGTTGCCGCTGCAACGGCTTACATCATGCCCATGCCACCCATGCCGCCCATGCCGCCCATGCCGCCCATATCGCCGCCATGCCCATGCGGGTCGTGGTGGCCGGCGGCTTCCTTCTTCTTGGGGGGCTCGGCGATGATGGCCTCGGTGGTGAGGAGCAGTCCGGCGACAGAGGCGCCGTTCTGGAGGGCCGAGCGGGTGACCTTGGTCGGGTCGACGATGCCGGCGGCGAACATGTCGCCCCAGGCATTGCTCTCGGCGTCGTAGCCGTAGCGGGGGTCGCTGCTTTTCTTGATGCGGCTGACGACGACGGCTCCGTCGATGCCGGCGTTCTCGGCGATGTAGCGGGCGGGCTGCTCGATGGCGCGGCGGACGATGTCGGCGCCGAACTGCTCGTCGCCGGAGAGCTTGAGCCCCTCGACCGCGGCGGTGGCGCGGATGAGTGCGGTGCCGCCGCCGGGGACGACGCCTTCCTCGATCGCGGCGCGGGTGGCGTGCAGGGCGTCCTCGACGAGGGCCTTGCGCTCCTTCATCTCGGTCTCGGTCGCGGCGCCGACGTTGATCTGGGCGATGCCGCCGGCGAGCTTGGCGAGCCGCTCCTGGAGCTTCTCGCGGTCGTATTCGCTGTCGGTGCCCTCGATCTCGCGGCGGATCATCTCGGCGCGGCCCTTGATGGCGTCGGTGGTGCCGGCGCCCTCGACGATCGTGGTGTTCTCGCTGTCGATCGTGACCTTGCGGGCGCGGCCCAGGTCGGTGAGCTGGACGTTCTCGAGGTCGACGCCCAGATCCTTGAAGATGGCGTTACCGCCGGTGAGCGCGGCGATGTCGCCGAGCATGGCCTTGCGGCGATCGCCGTAGCCGGGGGCCTTGACGGCGGCGACCTTGAGGATGCCGCGGAGCTTGTTGACCACCAGGGTCGCCAGGGCCTCGCCCTCGATGTCCTCGGCGATGATCAGGAGCGGCTTGTTGGCCTTGGCCATCTTCTCGAGGACGGGGATCAGCTTGGTCGGGGTGCTGATCTTCTCCTCGTAGATCAGGATGTAGGCGTCCTCGAGGACGACCTCCATCCGCTCGGGGTCGGTGACGAAGTGGGGGCTCAGGTAGCCGCGGTCGAACTGCATGCCCTCGACGATGTCGACCGTGGTCTCGAAGCCCTTGCCTTCCTCGATGGTGATGACGCCGTCGGTGCCGACCTTCTCGAAGGCGTCGGCGAGCTTCTCGCCGATCGACCTGTCGTTATTGGCCGCGATGGCGGCGACCTCGGTGATTTCCTTCTTGCCCGAGACCTTCTTGCTCTGGCCCTTGACGTGCTCGACGACGGCCTCGACGGCCTTGTCGATCCCGCGCTTCAGTGCCATGGCGTCGGCCCCGGCGGCCAGGGCCTTGAGGCCTTCCTTGTAGACGGCCTCGGCCAGGACGGTCGCCGTGGTGGTGCCGTCGCCGGCGGCGTCCGACGTCTTCGAGGCCGCTTCCTTGACGAGCTGGGCGCCCATGTTCTCGTACGGATCGGTCAGCTCGATTTCCTCTGCGACCGTGACGCCGTCCTTGGTCACGGTGGGGCTGCCCCAGCCCTTATCGATCACCGCGTTGCGGCCGCGGGGCCCGAGCGTGCAGCGCACCGCCCGGGCCAGCTTGCTCACGCCGCTGGCCAGCTTCTGGCGGGCCTCCTCTTCGTAGGCCAAGATCTTCGCCACGTTGGATCTCCTTGGTCGTTGTCCGATGAGTCGGCCGGGCCTCGCCCGCCCGGCGCAATGCGGAGACCGACGCGGTGTGCGTACGACCTCCCGACAATCTGAAACGCCCTTGATGCAAGTGGTGTGCCTGCGGCAGTATGTTGTTGTAACATCAAGCAAGGAAAATGCTTGCGAGAATCGGTCGGTTTGGAGCCAGAAAGCTCGTCTGCCGTTTTGGCAGTTGGCGGCGTGATTTGTCATTTCGCGTGGCGGGGCTGCTGGATCAGCCCTTTGACGCAGCCCCTCGGGCCGGTCAAACTGTCCGGGACGCGGCCGGACCGGACCGGGCGGGACCGGGCGGACGGCCGGCGAGCGGCAATCGGGGGAATGACGATGCGAACGGCCATCCGAGGGGTGGGGGGACGGGTCATGGCGGCGATTGCGGGGCTGGGCGTGCTCGCCGGCATGGCGAGCGGCACGGCGCGGGGGCAGGCCGCGGCGTCGGCGTCGGAGCCCCATGACGTCATCTCGCTCTGGCCCAATGGGACGCCCGGCGCCGTCGGGAACGATCCCGACAGGGACGTGCCGACCCTGACCATGTGGAAGGCTCGCCCGGAGATCGCGACGGGTTCGGCGGCCGTGATCTGTCCGGGCGGCGGCTACGGCGGACTGGCGATGGATCACGAGGGCAGGCAGGTCGCCGAGTGGTTCAACTCCCTTGGAGTCACGGCGTTCGTGCTGAAGTACCGGCTGGGTCCGCGCTACCACCACCCGGCGATGTTGAACGATGTCGGCCGGGCCATCCGGACCGTCCGGGCCAATGCCGACAAGTGGCACATCGACCCGCACCGGATTGCGGTGATCGGCTTCTCGGCCGGCGGGCATCTCGCGTCGACTGCCGGGACGCACTACAACGCCGGCAAGCCTGACTCGGACGACCCGATCGAGCGGGTCAGCTCGCGGCCCGATCGGATGATCCTGGTGTATCCGGTGATCGCGCTGGCGACTCCGTACAGCCACAAGGGCTCGCTTCGCAACCTGCTGGGCGATCATCCGTCGCAGGAGCTGGTCGAGAGCCTGTCGAACGAGCGGCAGGTGACGAAGGACACGCCGCCGACCTTCCTGGCTCATACGAACGCCGATACGGGTGTGCCGGCCGAGAACTCCCTTCTATTTGCCCTGGCCCTGCGCAAGGCGGGCGTGCCGGTCGAGCTGCACCTGTTCGAGCGGGGACCGCACGGTTTGGGTCTCGGCGGCGGCGTGGCCGCCTACCACGTCCCGGCCGAGCCGTCGTTCAGGGCCTGGCCGAAGCTCTGCGAGACCTGGCTCAAGAATCAGGGGTTCCTGGATCGCAAGGCGGGGGGGAATTGAGGGGCATGCACACCAGGTTCGACGCCGATCGGGATTTGATCGAACGCGTGCTCACCGACTATGCCCAGTATCCGTATGCTTACGGCGAGATCGAGCGTCAGCTCATTTTCGATCGCCAGCGCGACCACGATCTCCTGATGAGCGTGGGCTGGCACAAGCACCGCGTTCACGGCTGCGTGATCCCCATCGATCTGATCGACGGTCAGTTCTGGATTCAGCGCGACGGGACTGAGCAAGGAGTCGCCGGCGATCTCGAGGCCGGCGGCCTTCCCAGGGACCGCATCGTCCTCGCCTTCAAGTCGGAGAAGGTCCGGCCCCACAACGGGTATGCCGTGGCCTGATTGAACAGGCAATCGGATTCACTCGCGTTCCGGCCGGACGTTCCCATAGGACCACGGCTCGCCCCGGAAGACCGGTCGACGGGGTGCCGACAGGACGCGGCCAGGGCGGAGCGAGCGGGCGAGCTCGATGCCGGCGTCGCGCATCTGGCTGCCGGCGGTGATCTCGAGGTTGCTGTAGCTCGTCAACCGGGTCTCGTAGCCGCCGCCGTGCGGGCCGAAGGCGTCCTCGGTCGGCACATAGCCGACGCAACCGTTTGCCAGCGACACCGGGAACGTGTACGGGAAGCCGCTCGCGGCCTTGATCTCGAGGCCGAAGCGGCAGAAATACTCGGCCGGGGTCGTCACAAACACCGCCGGGCCGACCTGTACCGCCTGGACCTCGACCTCGACCGTCGGGCTCTTGCGCATCAGGGCATCGAGCAGGACGGTCTCCTTGGCAAATGTCAGCGTCGTCGGGTCGATTCCAGAGCCCGGCCTCAGTTTGACCATGCCGAGGGCGGCCTTCACCCGCTCGGGCGAGGGGGCACGCCGGGGAATTGTCAGCATGCGGGTCCTCGCCTCGACCGGAGTCAGCGAGCCAGGCTCCATGGACAGCAGGACCTTGAGCGCCTCGGCTCCGACCTTGCCGCCGACGAGCTGCGCCCAGCGTTCGCCGTTGGGATATGCGCAGGCGCTGCGATTATCGACCTGAGTGATGTCGCCCGACGCGCCGTTGAGGAACACCACGACGCAGTTCTTGCCGTAATAGCCCTGGATGACCTTTTCAAGGTAGTGGATGTAGTTGGCCGAGATCCCGCCGGGGTTCGTGGTGGCGTGGCAGGAGAAATTGACGACGCAGCCGAGCAAGCGGTGCGGGTCGCGGGTGTCCCAGGCTCCGATCACGCCGACCTCGGGGTCGACAGGCCCGGCCGGCTCGACGATGTCGGGGTTACCCAGGCCGGGGTGGGTGACGGTCCGGCCGTCCTTCATGAGGAAACGCCGGTTGAAGGCGACCGTCGGCTCGGTGCCCGAGCCGATCCCAGCGCGAGCGGGGACGCGACGGTCGTTGGCCTCGGCCACGGCGTCGACCAGCGCGGTCTCGACCTTCGCCAGGTACACCGGGTCGATGCAGGTGGATTCGTTGTAGGCCAGGCGCCGGACCAGGGGCGAGGCGTCGTCGAAGTCGCCGCGCATGATCCAGACGACCGGGCCCGAGGAATGCGAGTGCGACGCGCCGATCAGGATCGAGCCAGCCGGGATGCCGGTGCGGGCCTGGATCGCCGCGCGGACTTTTTGCACGGTCTCGCGGCGGATGCCGAGCGCGTCGATGCCGATGAGGGCAACGCGGTTGCGGCCGTCGTCGAAGACCGAAGCCCGGACCTTGCAGGGGTCGTGGAGCGTCCGGTGGTAGGACTTGCCGTAGCCCCCGGGCGCCTCCATGCCGATCGCCGGCGTGATGTCTCGCTCGGCAAATCCGGCCCTGAATTCCGCCCCGGCCGGTGCGGCGGCCGAGGCGGTGCACAAGACGAGCAGGGCGAGGGCCGCGAGGGCCTGTGCGATGATCGGCATTCGGCGCGGCATTGTGGGCTCCGTCGGTGTGTTACTTGCCGGTCTGGACCAGCTCGAATCGGTGGGCGACCGGGCGCGCCTTGTGTTCGCGCTCGGCGATCAGATCGGCCTCGAGTGCATCGAGTGCCTCGAGAACGCGGGGCAGGCTCGGGTACTTCGCTCCCGCCATCGGCACCTGGTAGGCCCGCCAGCGATCGAAGTGGATGTCGTTGTGGCGGAGGGTCAGGTGATGCGCGGTGGTGGCCTGGCGCATCATCGGGGTATCCAGCTCGGCGAGGTTCACGCCGTCGCGGAGCTGGGCCTCGCGCAGTTCGGCCACGTCCTTGCCGTCGATCCGGAGCTTGTAATTCTGATGCGGCAATCCCGTGACGCGCAGGGTCTGCTGGTTCAGGGCTTGCTCAACGTCGGAGGACCGGACGGCGAGGGCGATCACGGGGTCCTTGAGGTTGATCGGCATCGGCAGCGCGGCGTCGGTCTGGGTCCAGGTGATTGTCTCGCCAGTCTTCAGGTCATCCAGGCGAGTGTTTTCCTGGCGAGTGGCCTTGCCGGAGGCGGCATCGATCTCGACGGCCGAGACGAGCGGCGTGGCGTTCCATGCCTTCAGCAGGGCCTCGGCCATCAGGAGCTGGCCGCCGGGGCCAGGATGCACGCGGTCGGAGATCAGGTGCGGGGCGAGCGAGTGGTCGAGATCGTTGGCCTTCTTCAGCGCGGCGACGACCGGGGTGTTCAGGTCGGCGACGGTCGCCCCCTCCTTCTGGGCGAGGGACCGGACGAACTCGCCGTAGCGGATCAGGACCTGGTTGTATCCCCCGTCGAACGTCGGCGGGCGGGTGATATCGTCGAACGGCGAGGGGACGATCAGGGTGAGCCGGACGCCGGGCAGGTTCGACCTGAGCGACTGCACCAGGTGCCGGTAGCCCTCGGCGTAGACGTCGAAGATCGACTGCTTGAAGGGCTGGTAGCTGGCGTCGTTCATGCCGAGCATCACGGTGACGACCGTCGGTTTGTAGGCGAAGATGTCACGCTTGAGCCGCAGGTCGATCGGCCCGCCACCGCCGCCGGTCACCCGGTCGCCGCCCCAGCCTGAGTGCACGAACGACACCTTCATGGTGGGGAAGCGGGTGACGACGTAGGTCTCGACGAAGGTTGTGTAGAGCCGCTGGTCGGTGATGCTGTCGCCGTAGAAGACCACGCGGTCGCCGTCGTGCAGCGCGAAGGCGCCCTGAGCCTGGAGCGCCGGAGTCCGCGCCGCCAGCAGGCACAGCGCCGCTAGCAGGCCGGCGAGGCGAAGGGCCCATCCGCCGGACTCGCGGTTCGCGTGATGGGCTGGAGTGGCCTGGGAAGTCGGTCGCGTCATCGTCATCGTGCTCCAAGTATGGGAGACTGGGCTCCCTGGCTCGTCGGTTCCTCGATCGGTGCGTGCCGGTGGATTATCATCGACCGGCAGGGCGATCGCCAGGGGTTGGGCCCTGGCCGTCGTCTGGTGATCCGGGCGATGCGGCCCGCGATTCGCATTCGAGCAAATCCAGGGGAAGGAACCTTTGAACAAATCGAGGAGAGCATCCTGTCGAACCAGGCAGTCGATCGGAGGGGTTTCGCGATGTGTGCCAGCTCGAAGACGGCCATACTTCTGGCGATCGTGGTCCGTGCGACGATCGATCCGGGGGCGACGGTGCTCGCCCAGAAGGCCGACGCCCCAGCGTCGGCCCAGTCGGCCGAAAAGCCGCCACGGACGGCTGACCCGCTTGCCGAGGCGCTGCTCGAGGCGCACAACAAGGTGCGGGCGGAGGAAAAGCGGCCGCCCCTGAAGCTCAATGTCCGGCTCAATGAGGCGGCGCAGGCGCACGCCCGCGATATGGCTGAGCACGGCAAGCTGACGCACGACGGAACCGACGGGTCGGCTCCGCCCGATCGGATCAAGCGGACGGGATACGTTTACAAGGAATGCGGCGAGAACGTGGCCGACGGGCAGGACGACGTCGGCTCGGCGATGCGGACGTGGCTCAAGAGCCCGCCGCATCGGAAGAACATCCTGGGCCACTTCACCGAGATGGGCGGCGCGATGGTCAAGGGCGCGGATGGTACGGCGTACTGGTGTGTCGACTTCGGCCAGCCGATCGCGCGGGTGAATCCGGCCACAAGTCCCATCGCGATGATCGAGACCCTGAACCGGGCGCGGTCGCAGGCGGGCAAGGCGGCACTCAGGAAGGATGACCGGCTGATGCGCACAGCGGCGAACTTCGCCCGTGAGGCCGCCCGGCGGAAGTCGCTCGACGTCAAGGGTGAGGGCGGCAACAGCCCCTTCGATGTGCTGCGCAAAGGAAACTATCCCGCGCGCCGGCTGGCCATGACGTTGTCCTCGGGTGACGGCGACCCGGCGAAGGTTGTGGAGTCGTGGCTGGAGCAGGAGACGGAGCGCCAGTCGCTCCTCTCCGGCTTCGACCGGGTGGGGGTGGGCGTTGCCAGCGATGCGGGGGGAATTCCCTACTGGGTCGTGCTGCTGGCGCAGCAGTCGGGCCGCTGAGGCGTGTCGGCGGAATCGGGGCGGATCCTTCGAACGAAAGGCGTATGCCGTTGTCCATCGACCTGACCTGCCGGTCGCGACGAGCCGAGTTGATGGACCAGCCGGGCCTGGACGAGGCGCAGCACGTCCGTGCGCTGCGAGGGCTGGGACGGATCAATCGCGTGAGCCGGAGTGTGGGGATCCTCTGGCCGTCGATCGCCGGCGAGGCTCGTCAGAGCCGTGGCGAGACGCTCCGCGTACTTGACCTGGCCTCCGGCGGGGGGGATGTCGCGATCGGACTGGCCCGGCGAGCCCGACGCGCCGGGCTGCGCGTGGGAGTCGAGGGGTGCGACGTGAGTCCGGCGGCCGTGGCGTTTGCCTCGCGGTCGGCCGAAGCCGCGGGAGTCGACGTCCGGTTCTTCCGGCTCGACGCGCTGAAGGACAGGCTGCCGGAGGGCTTCGATGTGTTGAGCTGCTCGCTGTTCCTGCATCATCTGTCGGAAGACGAGGCCGTGGAATTGCTGCGGCGGATGGCGGCCGCGGCGCGGCGGAACCGGCGACTCAGGCCGGCGGCTGCAGCCAGCCGGCCGCCTTGACGAAGTCGGGGTGGCCACCGACATTGCCCAGGTACTCGAAGAACTGGGC
>JAKAUH010001053.1 GCA_021818605.1 Planctomycetota bacterium | reverse complement strand
AAAGCTGGGAGATGGGGACGTGATACCGGCCTCTGTCGGGGCCGCAGTGTTTAGTGTTCAGTGTTCAGTGTTCAATGTTTAGTGTTCAGTGTTCAGTGTTCAGTGTTCAGTGTTCAGTGTTCAGTGTTCAGTGTTCAGTGTTCAGTGTTCAGTGTTCAGTGTTCAGTGTTCAGTGTTCAGATTCCTGAGGCGGAGGCTGTCCTGAGTCGTGGGGCCAGCACGCCCACGGTCTGCATGCCGCAACGCCCCTGGAAGGAACGCCGAGGACCAAAACTGAAAACTGAAAACTGAAAACTGAACACTGAAAACTGAAAACTGAAAACTGAACACTGAAAACTGAAAACTGAACACTGAAAACTGAAAACTGAACACTGAAAACTGAAAACTGAAAACTGAACACTGAAAACTGAAACACAATGCCAGACATCCTTCCATTCCGCGGTGTACGGTACGATGTCGCGAAGGTCGGGACGCTCTCCGACGTGGTCGCGCCGCCGTACGATGTGATCGACCCGGCGCTCCAGGACCGGCTCTACGGGGCCAGCGGGCACAACATCATCCGGCTGGAGCTGAACCGCGAGGAGCCGGGCGATACGGAGGCTCAGGGCAAGTACGCTCGTGCCGCTCGGTTCCTCCGCGACTGGCTGCGGCAGGGCGTGCTCCGCGAGGAGGATCACGCCTCGCTGTATGTCTATCACCAGACCTTCGAGGTCGAGGGGAGGACCCACACCCGCCGCGGGTTCTTCGCGCGAGTGCGGCTGGAACCGTTCGGCCAGGGGAAGATCTACCCGCACGAGCAGACACTGTCGGGTCCGAAGGCCGACCGCCTGGCCCTTTACCACGCCACGGGATTCAACCTCAGCCCGATTTTCGGGCTCTATCCCGATGCCGACGGCGAGGTTCTGCATACCGTCGAGGCGGGCCTGCGTGACCGGACGCCGCTCGTGGCGACGGACCACCTCGGCGTCGAGAACCGGCTCTGGATCGTGGACGATCAGAAGGCGCATGCGGCCGTCCGCGGCCTGATGACCGGCCGTCCTGTCTTCATCGCCGACGGCCACCACCGATATGAGACCGGGCTGAAGTACCGGGATGAGCGTGCCCAGGCCGGTCCGCTCGACCCGGATGATCCGGCGAACTTCTGCCTGATGATGCTGGTCGGTATGAGCGACCCGGGCCTGTTGATCCTCCCCACGCACCGCTTGGTCTCGGGCTTGCCGGGTCTGACCGCCGAGAAGCTGTCCGAGCGGCTGACGGCCGAGTTCGAGGTCACCGTGACCGGCGAGGGCGAGTCCGGCTGTCGCGCGGCCTGGAAGGTCATCGAGGAGGGAGGCGACCAGGACATGCTGGGCTTCGGCACGGTCGCCGATGGCAAGTGGCTGGTCGCGCGGCTCCGCTCCGACGAGGCCATGGATCGCCTGGCCCCCGAGCACAGCGCCGACTGGCGCAACCTGGGCGTCAGCATTCTGCACGTCCTGGTCCTCGACAATCTCCTCCGTCCGCTCGGCACGCCAAGCTGCCGGTATGTGCATCTGATCAAGGAGGTTCTCGACGCCACCGCAGCCGGCGAGAGCGACCTCGCCTGCCTCGTGCCGCCCGCGCGGATGGAGCACGTCGAGGCGATCGCCTCGGGTCTCGAGACGATGCCGCCCAAGAGTACCTACTTCTATCCCAAGCTGCTCACGGGCCTGGTGCTCAATCCTCTCTGCCGGCTTGATTCCTCGCACGAGCCGCGGTAATCGTCGCCGATCCAGGCCGATCCAATCCGAACGGGGCGGGCGTCCGGCCAGAGCCGAGGGACGCCCCGATTGGGATTTGCGGATTCCGCAGAATTGGTAAAGTCGCGGGTCGCGACAGCCGATCAAGGACAGCGGCGATCGCGAAGCGGCCGGCGTGGCGTCGCCGCGCGCCGGGACGGAGGCCAGGGAGGGACGAACTCCGATGTCAGAGCTCGCCGAGCGGGACCTAACGGGGCTGGACAACCGTGAGCGCCGGGGGATGCGACGGCTCGGCCAGCCCGCCGGCTCGATCGCCGATCCCTACGCCCACTGGGCGGTCGCGGCGATCGTCGCGGTGATGGTCCTCCAGATCCTGTTTTTGACCGTCGGCTGCACCTGGGACTTCTGCGGTGACGAGGCCGAGTTCTGGACCTGGTCGCGCCGGCTGGACTGGAGCTACTTCGCCCGCGGTCCGCTGATCGCCTGGCTGATCCGCGCGGCGACCGAGGTCTTCGGCGGGCTGAGCCTCGGGCTGACGGGCTCGCTGATGCTGGCCGCGCGGCTGCCGGCGGTGCTGCTCGGCGGACTTACGGCCTGGGGCGTCTTTCGCCTTGCTGAGCTGACCACCGGATCGCGACGCGCCGGCTGGCTGGCGACGATGCTGCTGCCGGCCATCCCGCTTTTCGCGATCGGCGGCGTGTTGATCACCTGCGACACGCCGCTGGTCTGCTCGTGGACCTGGGCGTCGGTTTGGACCCTTCGCGCCCTCCGCGCAGAGAAATCGAGGCTTGCTCCCTGGATCGCCGCGGGCATGATCGCCGCGCTGGGGGTCATGGCGAAGTATTCGGTCCTGGCGTTTCCGGCCTCGGTCGGGCTGTTCCTGCTCCTGAGCGATCGGCACCGGCGTCAGCTTGTTCGCCCCGGCTTCTGGACGATGAGCGTGCTCTGCATCGTGCTGGGCCTGGCGCCGATCGTGATCTGGAACACTCGGAACGGCTGGGCGGGCGCGGGGCAGCTCGCCGACCGCGTCGGGCTCTCGGATCGCTCGACCTGGGGCAGTCTCTGGCCGGTGGTGAGCTTCCTCGGCGGCGAGGCGGCCGTGCTGGGTGGCGTCTGGTGGATCGCCGGAATCGCTGCGATCAAGGGAGCATTCGCCGACGTGCTTGTGTCCCGGCGTGATCCGGCCGATCACCCCCGGCTCGATCGCGACGGTGCGCTCTTCCTCCTCTCGCTCTGGGGCGTGATCTGGTGCGCCTGCCTGGCGGCCAGCCTGCTGGGCGAGACTGAGGCCAACTGGATGGCGCCCGGCTACGTTGCACTCGTCGTCCTGATCGGCTGGCGGCTGTCGGACATCCTCGCCCGCGGCGGCCGGCGCGCCGGGATGTCCATTGCGGCCTGGTGCGTGACGGTCCTCGGCGTGGTGTTGATCCATCACACCGACTGGTTCTATCCGATGGCCGCGCGTCACATTCCCGCGCCGACCAGACGGTGGGCGGCGCCTCTACGCCGCTACGATGTCACGGCCCGGATGCGCGGCCACCAGGAGCTTGCTCGCGCCGTCGCGCGCCGGGTCGAGGCGCTCAGGGCCGAGGGGGCGTCGCCATTCGTCGTGACGCCGACCTATGCCCTGAGTGCGACCCTCGAGTTCTACCTGCCGGGCCAGCCGCAGACATATTGCCTGAGCTGGAACTTCGGCATGTCGCAGCGCCCGGTGAACCAGCACGACCTCTGGCACCCCAACCCGCGCAATGACGCGTCAGTGTTCCTCGGTCGGCCGCTCGTGGTGGTTGAGGACGCGAACATGCCGCCGAGCTACTCGACGCTCCTGTACCACAAGCAGGTTGTCTCCCGCATGGAGCCGGTCGAGCGGATCGAGGTCCGTGAGCGCGGCGTGGTCGTCGGCGCCTGGGACATCACCGTGTGCCGCGACTTCCGAGGCATCGCCAACTACGCCCAGAATCCGCCGCTCCGAGCCGGTGCGGGCATGGCGAGGAAGACCGGCGTTCACCCGGGTCGGACCGCGGGCAGGCCCCCTGATCCGGCCGGCACGAACGCCCGGCTCCGTTGACCGTTTCACAAGAAGCCGGGGGCTATCGGCCCGGCTTCCACTTGATGTTGCAGCCCATGCTCGGCCGCTGGTCGGCCGCGACGGGATGGCCGGCGAGCACCGCGTCGAGCGCGGCGCGGAGGTCCTCGCCGGTTACCGGCACACCGTTGCCCGGCCGGCTGCCGTCGAACTGGCCGCGGTACACGAGCTTGCGGTCGCGGTCGAACAGGAAGAAGTCGGGCGTGCACGCCGCCTGGTACGAGCGAGCGACCGCCTGCGAGTCATCATAAAGGTAGGGGAACGTGTACCCGACCTCGGCCTTTTCGCGGACCATCATCGCCGGGCTGTCGTCGGGGTAGCTCTCGGCGTCGTTCGAGTTGATCCCGACGATGGCCACGCCCTTCTTCTGGTACTCGCTCGCCAGCGCGGCCAGCTCGCCGCGGACGTGCTTGACGTAGGGGCAGTGGTTGCAGATGAAGGCGACCAGGAGAGCCGGCGCCCCGGCGAAATCGTCGAGCCCAACCGTCCGGCCGTCGGTATCGGGCAGGCGGAAGTCGGGCGCGGTTGTTCCGAGGGGCAGCATGGTCGAGGGTGTCAGCGCCATGGGAGAGTCTCCTCTGCGTGAGTCCGTTGTTTACCAGATCCAGCCGTCGCGCAGCTCCTGGTTGACCACGCGATCGGCGGGCCATTGGTTGTGATAGAGGTCGACGATCGTCGCCGAGGCCATCTCGGCCATCTCGCGCATCGACTCGATGTCGGTCCCGGCGATGTGCGGGCTGATGACGACGTTGGGCAGGCCCAAAAGCACGTTCCCCTTCTCGGGCGGTTCGTGGTTGAGGACATCGAGCCCGGCGCCGGCGAGGTGGCCGGAGACCAGGGCGTCGCGGAGGTCGGTCTCGATGACCAGGCCGCCGCGTGCGGTGTTGATCAGGTACGAGCCGGGTCGCATGCGGCCGAGGAAGTCGCGGTTGACCATGCCGCGGGTTTTTTCGGTGAGCGGCAGATGCAGGCTGATGTAGTCCGCGGTGGCCACCAGCTCGTCGAGCGAAACGCGGCGGATGCTGTGCTGGCGGTCGAACTCGGCATCGGCGATCGTGTCGAAGGCAATGAGATTCATGAGGAACGCGCTGGCCCGAAGCGCCACCGCGCGGCCGATCCGCCCCATGCCGATCAGCCCGAGCGTCTTGCCGCGGACCGGTGCGACGAGCGTGCGGTCCCAGCCGCCGGCGTGGATCAAGCGGTCGTTCGCCGGGATTCGCCGGGCGAGAGCCAGGATCAGCGCGAAGGTCTGCTCGGCCACGCTATCCTGGTTGGTGCCAGGGGTAATCGTCACGGCGACCCTGTGCTTCGCCGCCGCCTGGAGGTCGATGAGGTCGTAGCCGACGCCCGTACGGGCAATCGCGCGCAGCCGGGGGGCCAGGTCGAACAGCTCGGGGGTCATCCGCTCGCCGCCGGCGACCAGCGCGTCGATCCGTGGCAGGTAGGGGAGCAGCTCGTCGCGGGAAAGGGCGGGACCGCCCTGCGGGTCAATGACCTCGAAGCCGGCCTCGGTGAGGATGTCCCGGAACCGCCCTGGAGCATTGCGAAGCAAATACGGACCGATCAGGACGCTTGGCATGGTCAGTTCAACCGGCTGGAGTGTATCATCGTCAACTGGGGCCACTGGGACCGACCCTGGAAGACGTGTCCGCCTCGAGACAGGCGGCCGGGCGCCTTCGGCTTGCGTCGTCCCAACGCCCAACTTATTCTCATCGGGCCGATTCGGCAACCTCGACCCGCCGATCGCCGGTCAAAACGCCGGGCGCCAGGCCACTTCCGCCACCCTCCGGGCCCTGGGCCGCGATCGCAGGCCGCCGGGACCGACGGGATCGGGCCGGGCCGGGTGGAGCTCGACGATGGCCAGTGTCCACAGAACCAGTGACGAGCCGGGAACCGCGCCATGGGGGTCATGAAGTTTCGCCTGCCCTCGAATGACCCTGCCCAGGCTCCGCCGGAATTCCGCAAGGCGTATGTGACGGGGCTCGACCGCACACCCGCCCGGGTGGCGATCGAGATCCGCAACGGCGTGATGTCCTGCCTCCGTGAGACGACCGAGAGCGGCCGGCTGTTCGTACCCTGGCCGATCGCCGGGCACGGCACCCTGATGGTGGGCACGGCGACCCTGGCGGAGCGCCCATCGGCCTACGTCCTGGCCGTCGAGCTGGCTCGCGGCAAGCTCAACGATATTCGCAACCAGCTTGCGGACTGGGTCCAGATGGGTCTGCGTACGCCCCCGGAGCTCCAGGCCGCACTCGAGCAGGCCCAGCATGCGTTCGTCCGGGCCGCAACGTCTTCCGACCGGCCGGAGGCCAGTCTGGCCGCCGCCCGCGAGGCCGTCCGCCTCGCCACCAGTGCCGGCGACGTGTTGATGAAGGCGTACACCAACCAGGTATTCCATAGCCGGCTGTCCACCACGCCCCGGCTGCCGACCCACCTGGCCTTCATGCTAACTGGCGATCCCACGGCCTTGCCGCCCGCGGTCGATTGGGCCAGGACCTTCAACGCCTGCCAGGCCGGCGTCTCCTGGCGGCAAGTCGCCCCCAACGAGGGCCAGTACCGCTGGGACATCCTCGAGGCCCAGCTCACCTGGGCGCGTCGGCACCGGCTGGCGATCGAGGCCGGCCCCCTGATCGAGTTCCGCAAGGGGGCCCTGCCCGACTGGCTCTGGCTCTGGGAGGGCGACTTCGAGACCATCAGCGGGCTCGTTGCGGACTATGTCCGCCAGGCCGTCACGCGGTTCAAGGGCAAGGTCCCGATCTGGCATGTCGTCCACCGCACGGCCGGGGGCGAGATCCTCGGGCTCAACGAGGAGGAGCAGGTGCGGATCGCCGCGCGGGCCGTGCAGATCGCCCGCCAGGCGGATCCCGCCGCGCAGGTGACGATTGGCGTCGACCGGCCCTGGGGCGAATGGATGGGCAGCAGCCACTTCCAGCTCGGCCCCCTGCACCTCTGCGACTATCTCCTCCGTGCCGAACTGGGGATCTCGGGCCTCGCCCTGGAAATCGCCCCGGGCTACTCGGCCCCCGGCAGCCACATGCGCGACCTCTTCGAATTCTCGAAACTGCTCGACCTGTACTCGCTGCTGAACGTTCCGCTCCACCTGTGGATGGTCATGCCGGCTGGCACCGGGCCTGACCCGGCCGCCGAGCCGGGGGTCCGCGTCGAGACGGCCCAGTGGCCCGGGCCGCCCGATCCGAATCTCCAGGCGAGCTGGGGCTCGCGGTGGCTCGCGCTGGCCATCGCCAAGCCGTTCGTCCGTAGCGTGACCTGGCTTCAGCCGGCCGATTCTCTGCCGCACACCTATCCGCACGGCGGACTGGTCGGCCCCGACCTCGCCCCGAGGCCCCTCGTCTCATGGCTCCGCTCGGTGCGGACCGAGACCCTGGCGTAACCAGCGCGAGAGCGCGTTGCCTCCGCGCGGTGGCGTCATTATAATCGACGATTCGTCCCACTACGCGCCGAGGTTCCGTTTCGCCCATGTTCGACGACCTGCAAAAACGCCTGGGTTCCGCCTTCAAGCGCTTCCGCGTCAGCGGCATTCTGACCGAAGCCAACATGAAGGAAGGTCTGCGCGAGGTGCGCACCGCGCTGCTCGAGGCCGACGTCAACTTCAACGTCGTCCAGGATTTCATGACGCGGGTGACCGACAAGGCCGTCGGTACCCAGGTGATCAAAAGCATCCGGCCCGCCGAGCAGATCGTGAAGATCGTGCACGACGAGCTGGTCGAGCTAATGGGTCCGGTGGATCCGTCGATCCGGTTCGAGAAGAACGGGCTGACGATCCTGATGCTTTGCGGTCTCCAGGGCTCGGGCAAGACGACGACCGCCGGCAAACTTGCCCGGCTGCTGGCTGCCCAGGGTCGCAAGCCGATGCTCGTCGCGGCCGATCTCCAGCGCCCGGCGGCCGTCGAGCAGCTCAAGGTTATAGGCGGCCAGCTCGGGGTGCCCGTGTACAGCCAGGCGACCAGCGACCCCGTCACCGTCTGCCAGCAGGCCGTGTCCGAGGCCAACAAGGGCGGCTGCGACACCCTCATCCTCGATACCGCCGGCCGCCTGCACGTCGACGACCATTTGATGGCCGAGCTGGCACAGGTCGAGAAAAAGGTCCGCCCGCACCAGGTCTTCTTCGTCTGCGACGCCATGACCGGCCAGGACGCCGTCTCGTCGGCCGCCGCGTTCAACGAGGCGCTCGAGCTCGACGGCGTCATCCTCACCAAGCTCGACGGCGACGCCCGCGGCGGCGCGGCGCTCTCGGTCCGCAAGGTCACCGGCGTCCCGATCAAGTTCGTCGGCAAGGGCGAGAAGCTCGACCGCCTCGAGTCGTTCGATCCCGAGCGGCTGGTTGGCCAGATGCTCGGCATGGGCGACATCGTCGGGCTCGTCGAGGCCGCCCAGTCCGCCGTCGACGCCGAGGAAGCCCAGCGCCAGCAGGAGAAGCTCGCTCGAGGCAAGTTCGACCTCGACGACTTCCGCAAGCAGATCGTCAACATGAAAAAAATGGGCTCGATGCGCGAGCTCCTCAGCAAGATCCCCGGGCTCGACCAGATGCCCCTCGATGCCCTCGGCGGCGTCGAGCCCGACGAGGAGATCCGGCGGATCGAGGGGATGATCGACAGCATGACCCCGGACGAGCGGAGCGACCCGGCGATCATCGACATCTCCCGCCGCCGCCGGATCGCCGCTGGCAGCGGGGTCGACCCGGCCGACGTCTCGGGGCTGGTCAAGCAGTTCGACGCCATGTCGGCGATGTTCAAGCAGATGTCCCAGATGAGCATGATGGATCGGCTCAAGACGCTTACCGGCCTGGGACACGCCGCCGCCACCAATCCCGCCGGCCGGCTGATCGCCCCCAAGGTGGGGACTGGCAAGCGGCTCTCGACCAAGGAGAAGGAAAAGCTGCGCAAGCAGCGAGAGAAAGAGGAGCGGCGACGGCGTCGCGAGGAACGAAATCGACCCGAGTAGCAAGTGGCAAGTGGCAAGTGGCAAGTCAGGCGAGATTCATTCTTGCCAGAGACCTGCCGCTCGCCGCGTGTCGCCTGCAAGAGGCGTCGCCAGGAACGAATTCGACCCCAGGGACAATTGGTTAGGCGGC
>JAKAUH010000873.1 GCA_021818605.1 Planctomycetota bacterium | reverse complement strand
CCGGTCGCGCCAGACGACGACCTCGGCGGGCTGACCGATTGGCGCCATCGAGACGGTGTTGATCAGATGGTTGAGGTCGGCGATCTCGACGCCGCCGAATCGGAGCACGATGTCTCCCTCGCGAAGCCCGGCCTTCGCGGCCGGCGAGGACTGGTAGACCTTGCTGATTCGTGCCCCACGCGGGCGCTTCATCCCGAGCTTGAGGGCGTCCTCGGGCCGGAAGTTCGTCTCCAGGTCCACGCCGAGTGCACCTCGGTTCACCCGGCCGTGGGCGATCAGCTCGTTCATGATCCACCGGGCCAGGTTGATCGGGATGCTGAACCCGACGCCCTCATTGCCCCCGCCGTTGGACGCGATCGAGTTGTTGATCCCGATCACCTCACCCTTCATGTTGACCAGCGGGCCTCCCGAATTGCCGGGATTGATGGCCGCGTCCGTCTGGAGGAAGTCCTGGTACTCGACATCGTCGAGTTCCTCCATCCGACGGCTCCGGGCGCTGATGATCCCCTGGCTGACGGAATGCATCAGGCCAAACGGGCTCCCCAGCGCCATGACCCAGCTTCCCACCGGGGCGTCGTCGCTGTTCCCCATGCGGGCGGCCGGCAGGTCGGCGCGGTCGAGCTTGAGGACCGCGATATCGGCCTTCTGGTCACTCCAGATCTTCGAGGGCCGCAACGAGCGTCCATCGCGGAGGAAGATCTGGATGTTCGCGGGACGGGTATTCTCGATGACATGGTGGTTCGTGAGCACATAGAGGCCGGCGCCTCGTTCGCTGCGGACGATTACCCCCGAGCCCGTCTCCTCGAAATGCCGATTTCTCCGCCCTTCCTCGACGCGGACCGTCTTCTTGGCAATGATATGCACCACGGTTGGCGCCACGGCCCTCGCGACCATCTCGAACGTGCGGTCGACCTGACGGAACGCCTCGTACTGTCGAGCCAGGGCGTCATAAACCGCGTCGTCTTCCCTCCGCACGATTGAGGGCTTCGCCGGGGTCTCCGACGCCTTGACCTCGGCCCGCAGGGGTGGTGCGACCTGGGCGGAAACCGAGGGCCCTCCCCGGGCCAGCACGACGCCCAACAGCACACCGGCGCTGAGCGAGGTCAACGAGAGGATGAGCGCGGAGGATCGCGACAGCATCAACGTAACTCCTGACTGACAAGCGAGTTATCGCGCGGGTGCGGGACATCCGGCGGCGAATGTCCCCGATTGTCGGGCCTCCATCCTCACAACGCTAATATACTCGCGGCGACGACGCCAAGTCAAAGCAACGTGTTTTCGGATCGCCACCGACGGCGGGTGTTCCGCGGGCATGCGAGGGGCCAGGCGCTCAGTCGGACGAGGGCGGGCCGCCCGGCTGACAGGCGAACGACTTGACGTTCGAATCGACTGGGCGCGGGCCCGGCGTTCCGGCGGGGTCGCCGGTCTGGGCCGAAGGGGACTGCCGCCGGCAAAAGCAAGAAGACCGCCGGAGAGGTTCCGGCGGTCTTCCTGGTCGTTGGTTGGTAAGGTGGCGAGCCGGGCGAGACCTCGCGCGAGGAGGAATCAGCGGGACTCGCTGAAATCCATCTCGAAGTCGCTGAGGTTGATTGGCGAGTCGGCGTCGCCCTCCTCGCTGGGCTTGTCGTAGACCTTGGCCCAGCGCTTGGCGTCGGGCTCAAGGAAACGCGACTGGCCGGCGCGCTCGTTCTCGCGCTGGCAGTCGATGCAGCTATTCGTGTAAGGCAACGCGTTGAGCCGCGCCTCGGAGATCTTGCCACCGCAGAACTCGCAGCGGCCGTAGACGCCAGCCGCGATGCGCTGGAGTGCGTGCTCGA
Organism: Planctomycetota bacterium; assembly: GCA_021818605.1. Classification (GTDB taxonomy): domain Bacteria; phylum Planctomycetota; class Planctomycetia; order Isosphaerales; family Isosphaeraceae; genus JAKAUH01. Next base: position 7,093 of record JAKAUH010000873.1, on the reverse strand, counting down.
TCTGACCGAGCTCCCGGCTCTCGATCTCGACCAGTTGCGAGCAAATCTCATCGTTGGCGGAGTCGACTGCGGCGTCGACATTATCGCCGACGACGCTGAGCTCCGAGAACTTGCGGAAGCTGTCCAGGTCGCCGTTGAGGGCCTTCCGCAGTGCGTCCCTCCGCGCGATCAGACGGCTAGTCAACCGAAGCAAGGCATCTTTGCGGGCCATTTCACACCTCCAGGTGTCCATCACTCGCGGATCCAAGGCGGTCGGAATCAGGCCGACAGACCCGCACTACCACTTGTCAGCTTTTCCCAGTCGATAACACCATCAGCCTGGAAGGATATTCGATTAATTGATGATAGCTCGGACTGGGGGAGCTGGGTCTGGAAATCGGGCACATCGCCTGCATCTTCGAGGCCCAAAGCGGCTACGTCGGGCCTCGGACGGTCACTCATAGCACATTATGCGCCACGGACAAGGGGCAGTGGCGGCCGTCCCCAGAAATAATACGTCGCGAATGGGCGGTCGGTTGCCACAAAACCGAAAAAACTTCCGAAAGACGGCGACAGGCCTGATCGATCGGACAATCGCCCGGATTCTTCCGTCCGTGCAAGGATCTGGTCTCCAGGCGCATCGGCCACCGGCGACCCGCAAGGCCGAGCGGACGCGGGGGGCAAGTGCATGGGAGGCCGGAGTTTACGGCAGATCCGGTCGGTCTGGTTTCGGGCGAGTGGCCGGGTCGGGTCAAGGCGGGGCCCGCTTTCGGCCATGGACCGGCGAAAGAAGGGCGCTCGGTTGGGGCCTGACGTCGGAGTGTGCGATGCCCAGGCGGCTTTCCTGGATGGAACGGCCTTCGTGTCTGCAATCTCAACGAACCGGCGGACCTCCCTTCCGGCCGCGCCGGGGCAAGGTGTAATCGGCGATCACCCGGAATCTCGGCTCACCAGGTGTCCGGAGGAGATTTACATAACGGACCGAGTCCGTGTCAAGATAAATTCTTTGTTCAATGAGCTGACCGCGGGTCGCGATGTAGTTTTTCGAATCCGGTTTCGTGATCAGTTTCTCCCGGAGTTCTTCCGAGGTGAGACCGATGAGACTCGGGCTCGAGGCCGCAACTCGTTGCGCCGGAGCCGGGAGATCTGCCGGAGCGGAACCACCGCCCTGGGGGTTATCGTCGACCCACTGATCCTTCGATCGGCGGAAATTGCGGATGCGGAAGGCCTCCGCGGTCTCGCGCGACGTCGGATCGATTTCCCAGGCTTTACGGAGGAGGTCGATCGCCGTGACACGGTCCTGCAGCAAATCCTCGTAGAGGCCCGCCAGGGCGACGCGACCCTCGGCGTCGGTCCTGCTGAGGCGGGTCTTCCTGGCCTCGAGCCAGTCGTGCAGGACGGCTCGGGCCTCGTCCTCGCGGTGCAGCCGTGTGCGATAGACGTCGGCCAGCGCCTTGACCTCGTCGCGGCGGAGCCCGGCGAGATCGCGACGGACGGCCCCGACTCCCTTCTCGAGCAGGCGGCCGGGGAGCTCGGGCCGCTCGGGAAGGAGCTTTGCGGCTTTCGCGGACTGTTCCACGGCGGTCGGCAGGTCGGGGATGGACTGGGCATCCATCAGGCGAGACTGGACCTCGGCCCAGAGCCGGCGATCGAGGGCCTTTCGGATCGGGGCGGGGGCGTCACGGTATCCCTCGGCCGGCGCATCGAGGTATTCGCGCTCCCAGTGGCCCAGCTTTGTTCGCGCCGCGGCCTGGTCGCGCTCGGCCTCGGGGAAGAACTCGGCGACGTCGCGCGCCAGGGCACGCAGGGCACCGGGATCGGCCGCGCCGGCGAGCCGGGCGTGCAGCGCGCGATGGGCCAGAGCCGACGGCTCGGGCTCGGGGACTTTCCGGCGGCGGGCCTCGCGGGCCATCGCCATCCATTCCTGGGGCGCGTTGACCTCGATTCGCCTGGCGTCACCCTCCAGGCGAAGGGACTCGGCGTCGAGCGCCCGGGCCTGGCGCATCAGGGCATTGTCCTTGAATTCCACGGCCCGACGCTCGGCCCAGCGCGCCCAGGCCCGTCGCATCGAGTAATCCCGCGGTCCGAGCTGCGCCACGGCGGCGCGGAGGCGTTCGGCGTCGGCCGATTTGACTTCCAGGCCGTTGACGAGGCAAACGAGTCGATTCCCCTCGCGCTCCAGGACGCCCCGCACCACGGCCGCCGCGATCCTCGGACCGGCCGCCGGGCGGAGCCGCCGCGGCACGCGGAAGGTGATCGGCGTCCGCTTGAGCTGGAGCTCGTCATCCGAGCCGCCGCGGGAGACGTAATACGCCACGCGGTCGTCGACAATCACCTCGCGGCCGACCAGGTCCGGCCGCCTGGCCAGGTCGGCGGGCTCGACGACGACCGGTGCGCCGGCCGGCTGCCGGCCCTGAGCCCACGAGCCGGCCGCGATCGCGATCAAGAGCAGCGGCGCGGCGGCGGCCGCGATCGGCGAGCGTCGGTTCATGGCATGTCCTCCGTGGGAACCTGGGCCGCCTCGGGAGACGGCCAGCCGCTGGCCTCGAGGGCCTTGTGGTGGCGGATGAATCGTCCGCTCTTCGGATCCAGCCGAATGACCCAGTGCTTCTTCGCGGCGTCGTAGTCCAGCGACCGGATCTTCGCGCCGAAGGTGACATGAGCGTTGAGGACGTAGTGGGCCTGCTCGAATAGCTCGAAGCCTTCGAGGTCGATCCGCGCGTAGCGGTCGGGGAGTGCCAGGCCCGCGTCGCCGAAGCGACTGGCCTCGCCGGGCGGGAAGACGATGTATGCGATCTCGTAACCGCCTTCGGCCGGCGTCGAGACGATGGTCGTGTCGAACAGGCAGGATCGCCCCTTGTAGAGGGTGTCGAACTCGGACTGCCAGGCGTCAGGGTCCGACCGGCCGGCCCTGGCGAGCAGGTCCTCGAGAGTCTCCGAGCAGAGGTTCACGAACAGATCGGCCTCGTCGGCGGCCGCGCGGATCTCGTCGGCGCCGTTCACGGCGCCGCCCAGCGTGTCGACGGCATCCCGGGCGGCGGAGAGCAACTGGTTGGCGCGGTCGAAATCGCCTTCCTCGAGGGCCGGGATGCCCTCGTCTCGCCCGCGTTCCACCACGCGGGGCAGTTGCTCGCGATGATACCGCCAGGCCCGCCAGCCAATGGCCCCGAGGACCAGCAGACCCAGCAGGAAGAAGATCAGGGGCACGTTCGGACCGGTCCTTTGCCGGGGAGCGACCTGGATCGGGCCGGGTTCGATCGGGGCGGCCGGCGCGGGCCGCGGCCGGGACGGCCGGGCGGTTCCGGGCTGGCCGGCCGTTCCGGGCCGCGGTCGAGCCGGGCGAGCTTCGGCGCCCCTGGCCTGCCCCTGCCCCTGCCCGGGCGCGGGAGCGGGACGACCGCGGCCCGTCGTCGCGGGCGTGGGGCTGGCTCGACGCGCGGCGGCCGATCCCGCCTCACGACTCGCGGCCGCCTCCTTGCGGCGGGCGGCCTCGATCTCCGCCGCAGCGAGGTCCTCGGGAGAGACCCGCGCCGTTGCCGGTCCCGCGGCGCGAGATCCGTTACCGACGGCGTCGGAATCGTCGTCCCAGATGATCTGGTCGTCGGCCAGACCGGCGGATTCATCTTCCAGCTCGAGCTCCAGCGAGCCCTCGGCCGCGTCGGCCAGCTCGACCGGGCCCTCCGCCACCCGGCCCCCGCGCGGGCGGGCTGAGCGGGCCCGCCTGGACGCCATCCCGGGCGGTGGGACCGGCTCGGGCAGCGGGCTGCACGGCAGGACGAAGACCCCCTCGCCGCACGCCGGACACCGCAGCGCCTGGTATCCCTCCGTCCGCTCGCCCCGGACCCGGTGGCCCGAGGCGCACAGCACGTTGAAGTACTGCTCCCGCCCTGGGGGCTCCGTCCCCAGGTCCCGCAACAGCTTCTTGGCCCGGCCCAGGAATCCCAAAGCGGTCACCTCATTGGAGCACTCGTCCCGGACAGCCTGGCCTGGCGTCCTCGCTGCTGGTTACACGAGCATGCAGGCAACCGGCCGGGATGTCGAGAGGTGTCGGAATTATCAGGAGCCAGGGTGCTCCGGTCAATCGGGAGGCGTGAGCCGGCACTCCGCGGCCCCGGGTGATTGCCGGATTCCTCGGTGTTCGATGTTCGGTTTGCCTTCGCTATTTGCTTTTCGTGTTTCGCTCCGCAGTGTACGGTGTCTGGTTAGAACCCTGGATGCAAAGTGGGTGGGCTGCGGATGCATGCGTCACGCGAGTCAGGTGGCCCTGATGGGTGAAGTCGCCGGGGACGAAGGCCGTGCGGACTGGGAGGGCTACCTCGCGCCGGTTTTCGTGCTGTTGATGTTCATCACGAGCGCGCTCCGGCTACCGGACGCATTGAACGTGATGCTCGGCGTCCTGTGCTGGGCATGTGCCTTGCTGTTCGCGATCAGTGGCGTGCGCCGGGGTCGGCTCGGTGCCCGTGTCGCATCAGGGTTGGTTCTGGCCTTCCTCTTCTTCCAGATCGCCTTTTCACTGATGCTCCTCTATCACTGAGGTCGAACCGATCGGAAAATCTGATGCGTTGGTTCTGAGGCTCGCTTGCCTTCATCGAGGCTCGATCATTCATGGTGATACCTGAGCCTGGGGTCCGATTTCCCAGCTTTCGGCCATGAGAATGGGCTCGATCGGCCGCCAGTGATGCCAGATCGACCCGGTCGAATGGAGAAATCAGTATCGTGAATCCGGCGACGCCACACTTGATTTCCCGCATCGGTCCCGATCATACTGGCTGACGGCTCATTTGTGCTTGGATGTACGTGGGAGGAATGAGGACTGGGTCAGTGATGTCAGCGGCGAGTGAGCCAGTTGGGTCAGGGCTCTGGCGACTCGTCGCCAGGCGCGGGCGGTGGGCGGAGGACGCGGTTTTACGGGCGACCTCGGATCTGGTGCAGGGGACAGTGCTGCGTGGATGAAACGAGTTCTCGCGGTTCCGCGGTCGGACGCCGGGGCAGCTTCGAGCGTGGCTGAGGGCGATACTGGTGCATGCGGCGCTGAACGGGCGGCGGCGGCGGGTGACGAAGGCTGGTTCGGGCCGGCGGGCGGTCGACGAGAAGGCAGTCACTCCAGTCGTCTCAGCCGGATTGCTGGCGAGAACGATCAACGCGCGGCACTCGACGCGGCGCTCAGTCGATTACCCGAGCGACATCGCCAGGTGATTCGCATGTGGCTGTGGGATCAGGTGTCGTTCGCCCAGATAGGCGTGGCGAGGGAGGTCTCCCAGGACGCGGCGCGGATGCTTTACACGCGCGATTGCGCGGCTGCGCGAGTTCTATTGAGGACCGGACATGATCTCCAGTGAGGTGATACCGACCTCGTCCGAGCGGCGGAGGATGCGCCGGCTGCTGGCGTACGACCAACCGCTCGATGGGCATGCGGCGGATTCCAGAATCGAATCCGTTCGCACCGATCCGCTACCGTCAAGTCAGAACAACGAGCGCGGCCAGGGACGGTTGATGCTGCTCCTCCGCATGCTCGACGCCGCGGAGGGGTCGAGCGTGAGAGGCGGCGGTGGTCAGGACGAGGCGGTGCCGGGGGAACACGGCAACGGAGCTGGCCCGAGCGGGGCCTCTGTCCTGCTCGAGCGATTCGAGATCCTCGAGGAACTGGGCGCGGGTGGGTTTGGGTTCGTGGTGCGGGCGCGCGATCGGTTGCTGGGGCGCCAGGTGGCGTTGAAGATGCCGGTGCCCGAGCGGTTGCTGGCTCCTGGGGACGTCGGGGGTTTCCTGCGTGAAGCGCGTGCCGCGGCGCGGCTGGATCATCCGGGGATCGTGCGCGTTTTCGATGCGGGCGAGCTACGCCCGCTGGGGTATTTCATTGCGTCGGAATACTGCGACGGGCCGAGCCTGCGACGCTGGTTGCGGGCGCACGGCGAACCGATGTCGCCGCGAGTCGTGGCCGCGTGGGCCGAGGCGCTGGCCGACGCGGTGCAGCACGCGCATGAGCGTGGGATCCTCCGTCGATTTCCGCGCGCTGCTCCGCGACTTGCCGCAGGTGCAGCACGCGCATGAGCGTGGGATCCTCCACCGCGACATCAAGCCGGACAACATCATCCTCGAGCCGAGTACCGGGCCGGGCGGGTTCCGGCCGCGGCTTACCGATTTTGGGTTGGCGAAGCTCGTCGCGGCGGCGGGCGAGGACTCGTCGAGTGGGATGCGGGTGGGGACGCTGCGTTACATGGCGCCCGAGCAGGCGGCGGGGCGCCGGGGCGAGGTGGGTCCGTCGGCGGACATCTACGCGATCGGCGCCACCCTGTACGAGCTTGTGACCGGTCGCCCGCCGTTTCATGGCGAGACCGAGGCCGAGGTGATGCGACAGGTGCTTGAGGCCGAACCGATCGCACCTCGGACGCTCTGTCCCGGGCTGCCGCGCGATCTGGAGACAATTTGCCTCAAGTGCCTGCGCAAGGAGTCGACCCGGCGGTATGACACCGCGGCAGCGCTACGCGACGATCTGCGGCGGTTCCTCGACGGGCAGCCGATCGTGGGAAAGCCGGTGTCGCTGGTCAACCGTGCGGGGCGATGGGCGAGGCGGAAACCGGACGTGGCGGTGCTCCTCGGCCTGGTGATCCTGCTGGCCTCCAGCCTGGCCAGCGGTTTTGCGTGGTGGGTCACCTCGCTGGAGCGACACAATCGCGAACTCCAGACCCAGGTCAAGCGTGCCGACCGCAACGCTGAGCTGGCCAGGAGGCAGGCCACGATCGCCGAGGAGCGGCGCCGGCTGGCGTATCGCCATCATCATGCCGAGGGTTTGCGCCGTGCGCGCGAGGCGCTTGACGCGCACCAGGTCGACCTGGCCCAGGAGATCCTGGACGACCTGGAGCCGGACCTGGGCGAGCCCGATTCGAGGGGCTTCGCCTGGCGGTATCTGAGGCGTCAGGCGCACCGCGAGTTCTCGCGCGTGGGCGGTCACGAGGCGTCCGTTCAGGGCTGGGCATGGTCGCCGGATGGTCGGGCGCTGGCAACCTGGGATCTGCACCGGCAGGTGGTGCTCTGGGACGTGACGCCGGGCCCGGGGCTGACTCGGCCGCGGGTCGTGCCGACCGAGCCGGGCCTCGACCCGAGAGATCGGAAGAGC
>JAKAUH010000674.1 GCA_021818605.1 Planctomycetota bacterium | reverse complement strand
GAAGCAGCCCAACATGACGCCCAAGGCGGCGGGCAAGGCCCCGAGGCTCAAATCCATCAAGGAGAGACCCTGATCTCGTCCGATCACCACACCTCTTGAGGTCCAGCCTGTTTTCCGATCCGTGATTCGTTCGTCCCTTGTTTTGGGGGGTATCACGCCATGAATAACTTCCCTCGCTTCGCGGTTCGGCGCGGTTTCACGCTGATCGAACTGCTGGTCGTCATCGCGATCATCGCGGTTCTGATCGCGCTGCTACTGCCTGCCGTGCAGGCGGCCCGCGAGGCCGCGCGTCGCGCTCAGTGCACCAACAATCTCAAGCAACTTGGCCTGGCGGTCCACAACTACGTCGGCTCGAACGACTGTCTGCCCATGGGCCTGATGGACACGGGGAATGATCCCTGGCTCCCGGGGTACATCATGACGAGCTTCGGACCCATGCTCGCGCTCACCCAGTACGTCGAGCAGGGGACCGTGTACAACGCCATGAACTTCAGCCTGTGCGTGTGGGACGTACCGAACACCACGGTTGTGGCAGTTGGCATGCAGGTACTCTGGTGCCCCTCGGATCCGGGGGTAGAGACCTCGTACACCGGCAACTTCACAGCATTTGGTGCTTCGGCTCCCAGTCCCATGCGCTATAGCAGCTATGCCGGCTGCGCGGGTACCTGGTTCAACGACATCTGGGCGAACTACTACAGTCCGCCAACGGGCAATACCCAGATGAATGGCGTCATGTATGCGTTCAGCGTCACCAGGCTCGCGTCAATCACGGATGGAACGAGCAACACGATCATGATGGGCGAGCGCACCCGGTTCATCGAGAATGCGACCGATCAGGTCTGCTGGCACTGGTGGTGCTCGGGCAATTACGGGGATACCATCTTCACCACGTTCTGGCCCATCAACCCTCAGAAGAAGCTGCCGTATGGCTGCCAGGGCGTCAGTGCCCATCCCCCCGTCGAAGCCGCCTCGAGCATGCACCCTGGCGGTGCGAACTTCGCCATGATGGACGGCTCGGTCCGGTTCATCAAGGAAACGATTCAATGCTGGGCCAACAATCCCAGCAACTCGTCCGGCGGGTATACCTGCCTCCCGCCGGGCCTCACGGTAACGACTTCCAGCGCGGGTGATACTCCGATCTGGAACATCACCCAGGTCGGCGGTCAGGTCTTTGGCGTCTATCAGCAGCTCTCAACCCGCGCCGGTGGCGAGGTCGTTAGCTCCAGCCAGTATTAAGTCGCGATGCGGGGCCAGCCGGCCTTGATGAGCACCAACCCCGCGAGCCCCCCGCCCGGTCCGGACCGGCGGCGGGGCTTTTCTCGTTGACAGTCCATCTTCGGCACATCGCTCCGTCTTCGGCCCGCCGTGGGCCCATCCCGGCGCCGATGCCACGCACCGTCGCCGTTCGCTTCTCCTCGCCGGGCCGGGCCGACAATCGCCCAGAAGACTGGCGGACCGCTCGAGCCAGGAGTTATGGTAAAGTGGCGTGGCAACCCGCCGGCCGTGATCGATCGCCTCGGCGGCTGGCCTCCCTCCCACAACCCAAACAGGTTGCTGCCTTCCATGCGATTCGGACGCACCGGTCTCCTGAATCCAGCGCTCTGGCTGATCGGTCTGGCGGGGTTCGCCGTGGGCGCGGCGGTCGGCAGCGACGAGCCGACCCGCGCCCCTGGGCCTCGGATCGACTACCTCGGCCAGATCAAGCCCCTGCTGACGCAGCACTGCATCGCCTGCCACGGCGCGGCGAGGCCGCGGGCCGGCCTGCGGCTCGACACGGCCGCCGCCGCCCTCGCCGGCGGCAAGGCCGGCCGGGTCATCCTGCCGAGGCGAGGCGCCGACAGCCCGCTCGTCCTGGCCCTCCGCGGCGAGGGCGAAGGCGAACGCATGCCACTGCATCGCCCACCGCTCGGCGAGAGCGACATCGCCCTCATCCGCGACTGGATCGATCAAGGTGCACCCGTACCCACCGGCGAACGCCCGGGCGTTGCTCCACCCACGCGACACTGGGCCTTCATCCCGCCGATCAGGCCGGTCCCACCCGAGGTTCACAACCGAAGTTGGGTCCGCAACCCGATCGATCGATTCGTTCTCGCCCGCCTCGAAAAGGCCGGGCTTTCACCCTCGCCCGAGGCGCCGCCGGCCACGCTGCTTCGACGGGTCAGCCTTGACCTGACCGGCCTGCCTCCCTCACCCGGCGATGTCGAGGCCTTCCGCGCGGACACCCGCCCGGACCGCCATGATCGCGCGGTCGACCGCCTGATCGCCTCGCCCGCATTCGGCGAGCGATGGGCCCGCCCCTGGCTCGACGAGGCCCGCTATGCCGATTCGAACGGCTACAGCATCGACGCACCCCGATCCATCTGGAAGTATCGCGACTGGGTCATCAACGCCCTCAACGCCGATCTCCCCTTCGACCGCTTCGTCATCGACCAGATCGCCGGAGACCTCGAGTCCGGCGCATCGACGAGCCAGCTCGTCGCGACCGGTTTCCACCGCAACACGCCGATCAACCAGGAAGGCGGCATTGACCTTGAGCAATTCCGGGTCGAGTCGATCGTGGACCGTGTCAACACCACCGGCACCGTGTTCCTCGGACTGACGGTCGGCTGCGCCCAGTGCCACGACCACAAGTACGACCCGATCAGCCAGCGCGATTACTACCGCCTGTTCGCGTTCTTCAACAACGTCGACGAACCCAATCTCGAGATCGCCACAGCCGAACAGCAGAAGCGGCGTGCCGAGGTGCGAACCCGGATTGATCGCTTTCATCGCGAGCTGGCCGAGCGGCATCCGGACCTCGACGAGCGCGAGCGTCGATGGGAAGAGGCGCTCTCTCCCGCCTACAAGCAGAACGCCGAGATCCAGGCCAAGCTGACCTTCGATGTCCCCCGCGACCGAAGGTCAACGGCCCAACGCCGCGTGCTGCTGGAGCTGATGCTCGGCAAGGATCCGGCGCTCCGCAAGGAAGCCGCCAGGCTCCGGGCGCTCCGCTCGGCCGAGCCGAAGCTGGTGAAGACGATGATCGTGCGCGAGCGCAAGGAGAGCCCGCGCGCGAGCTTCGTCCTCCTCGGCGGCGACTTCACCCGCCGGGGCGACCGGGTCGAGCCGGGATTGCCGGCTGTCTTGCAGTTCGGCGGTCCGGCGAGCCCCGGCCATCGCGCCGACCGGATGGACCTGGCCCGCTGGCTGGTCAATCGCCACAATCCGCTGACCGCCCGGGTCGCCGTCAACCGGATCTGGCAGGCGTACTTCGGCCGCGGCCTGGTGGAGACCGACAACGACTTCGGCACCCAGGGAACGCCGCCGAGCCACCCCGAGCTGCTTGACTGGCTGGCCTGCGAGTTGATGGATCAAGGCTGGAGCCTCAAGGCAATCCACCGTCTGATCGTCGACTCGGCGACGTACCGTCAGGCCTCCATCGTCCGCGGCGAGTGCCAGGGAATCGATCCCGACAATCGCCTCCTGTGGCGCCAATCGCGGCTGCGTCTCGACGCCGAGCTAATCCGGGATTCGGCGCTGGCCGCCAGCGGCCTTCTGACCCGCGCGATCGGCGGACCGAGCGTCTTTCCGCCGCAGCCCGACGGCGTGATGAACCTCGGACAGATGCGGCGGCCCTGGCGGGCGGACACCGGTCCGAATCGATACCGTCGCGGCCTTTATACCTTCTTCTGGCGCGCCACGCCCTACGCTTTCCTGACCACGTTCGACGCCCCCGGCGGCGTCCAGGCGTGCACGCGACGGATGCGCTCCGACACGCCGCTCCAGGCCCTCACGCTGCTCAACGACCCGGCATTCGTCGAGATCGCCCGCGGCCTGGCGACCCGGATCGTCTCCGACTGCGGAGCAAAGTCGAGCGACCGCGACCGCCTGCGCCGGGCATTCCTCCTGTGCCTGGGCCGCGAGCCACGCGACGTGGAACTCCGCACTCTCGACCACTTCCTCGAATCGGAGCAGGCCCGCAAGGCCCAGGGGGCATCGGCCGCGGGTGAGCCTTCCGCGTCGTGGATCGGCGTGGCGCGAATTCTCCTGAACCTCGACGAATTCGTGACGCGCGAGTGAATCGGTGGGGCCCGACCGGGCCCGTTAACGCGAGGATAACGGAGATGAGAGGCGATTCACGACGCGACGACCCGCGCGAGCGCATTCTGCGCGATCAGACTCGACGCCACTTTTTCCGTGATTGCGGACTCGGCCTGGGCGCGACGGCCCTCGCCTCGCTGCTCGCCGCCGATGGTGTTGCCCGGGCCGCCGAGGGCGCCGACCGCGACCGGACCCCGATCGCTCCCCCTTCCGGACACCGGCCGGGCCGCGATCCGCTCACCCCGCGTCCCGGGCATTTCCCGGCGCGGGCGAAGCACGTGATCTACCTCTTCATGGCCGGCGGCCCCAGCCAGCTCGAACTCTTCGATTTCAAGCCACAGCTCCAGGCGTACAGCGGCCAGCCGATCCCCGACTCGTTTGTGAAGGGCCGGCGATTCGCGTTCATGGACACGTTCACCCGCCAGCGCCCGAAGCTAATGGGAACGACCCGCCGGTTCGCGCGCCACGGTGAGTCGGGAGCCTGGGTCTCGGAGCTGCTCCCGCACCTGGCCGGGGTGGTCGACGACCTGGCGTTCGTGAAGTCGGCGGCCACCGACGTGTTCAACCACGCACCCGCCAAGCTGTTCATGAATACCGGGACCGTGCAATTCGGCCGGCCCAGCATGGGCTCGTGGATCACCTACGGGATCGGCAGCGAGTCGTCCAGCCTGCCGGGTTTCGTGGTTCTGCAATCGGGACCACGCGGGCCGCGCGGCGGGGCCGTCAACTGGTCCAGCGGGTTTCTGCCTTCGGCCTATCAAGGTGTTCCGCTGCGCGCCGGGTCCGAGCCGATCCTCAACCTGTCCACGCCTGAGGGGATCTCGGCCGACGGCCAGCACAGGACGATCGAGACGATCGCCGCTCTCAACCGGACGCATCTGGCAGCGACCGCCGATCCCGAGATCGAGACGCGGATCAACGCCTATGAGGTCGCGTTTCGGATGCAGACCAGCGCGCCGGAGTTGATCGACCTGGCCTCCGAGTCGCGCGCGACGCTCGATCTCTACGGCGTCGAGCCCGGGAAGCCCGGCTTCGCCACCAACTGCCTGCTTGCCCGCCGATTGATCGAGCGCGGGGTGCGCTTCGTGCAGCTCTATCACACCGAGTGGGACCATCACGGCGGCCCGGGACAGACGCTCGGCCCGGACCTCGACAAGGTCTGCCGCGACATCGATCGTCCCTGTGCCGCGCTGGTGCACGACCTGAAGGCCCGCGGTCTGCTGGAGGACACGCTGGTCGTCTGGGGCGGCGAGTTCGGCCGGACACCGATGGGCGAGATCCGCGAGTCGGTGGGCCGCAATCACCACATCGACGCCATGACGGTCTGGATGGCCGGCGGCGGGATCAGGTCCGGAATCACGCTGGGCGAGACCGACGAGTTCGGCTTTTCTCCGACCGCCGACCGCGTCCACGTGCATGACCTCCAGGCGACGATTCTGCAATTGCTCGGGCTGGAACACACGCGGCTGACTTATCGCTTTCAAGGGCGCGACTTCCGTCTAACCGACGTGGGCGGCCAGGTTGTCACAAAGCTCCTGGCATGAGACGAATGGTCGTAACGGCCGAAAACGCCTCGCGCCCTTTTCCAGCCGTCTTCCGCTTCGGACGTGCATCGGATCCTGGTATAATCGGCGTGCTAAGTCGGAAAGACGCGGATCGTGGCCCTGGACGACTGTCCTCGAGATTGCCGCGCGGAGCCGCCCATTCCATCGTAGCCGAGCGGAGACCGACGACTTGAACTGGCACGCAACCACGATCTTATCGGTGCGAAAAGGAGACCGCGTGGCGATCGGTGGCGACGGTCAGGTCACGCTCGGGACGCAGGTGATGAAAGCCGATGCCGTGAAGATCCGCAGGCTGCTCGACGGCCAGGTGATCGTGGGTTTCGCGGGCTCGGCGGCGGATGGGTTTGCCCTGCTCGAACGGTTCGAGGGGAAGCTGAAGGACTACCCGAACAACGTCCCCCGCGCGGCGACCGAGCTGGCGAAGCTCTGGCGGACGGATCGGATGCTCCGCCGGCTCGAGGCGGTGCTGGTGGTGGTCGACGCACGGCATAGCCTGCTCCTGACGGGTTCCGGCGACGTGATCCAGCCCACCGACGGAATCCTGGCGACCGGATCGGGTGGCGGTTACGCCCTGGCCGCCGCGCGGGCGCTCGTGCAGCACTCGACCCTCTCGGCCAGCGAGGTCGTGCGCGAGTCGCTGGCGATCGCCGCGGGGATCGACATCTATACGAACGGCAACCTGACGGTGGAGGAACTGCCGTGCCAGACCTCGAACAAGAGCTAGGTGACGAGCGCGAACGCGAGTTGACTCCTCGTCAGATCGTCACCGAGCTCGACCGCGACATCGTCGGCCAGGCCGAAGCCAAGCGAGCGGTTGCGATCGCCTTGCGGAACCGGTGGCGTCGCCGCCAGCTCCCCGAGGACCTGCGCCGGCAGGTCACACCCAAGAACATCATGCTGATCGGGTCAACCGGAGTTGGGAAGACCGAGATCGCGCGCCGGCTGGCGATGCTGGTCGGTGCGCCGTTCATGAAGGCCGAGGCCACCAAGTACACCGAGATCGGCTACGTCGGCCGCGACGTCGAGGGGCTGATTCGCGACCTTGTCGAGGCGGCGATTGTGCTGGTCCGCAACTCCGAGCGAAAGCGGGTCGAGGAGCAGGCGCGGTCCCGGGTCGAGGAGCGCCTGCTCGACCTGCTGCTACCGTCGCCACCCTCTGCTCCGCCGTGGCCCGAGGGCGAAAGCCCGCCGTCGAGCGAGTCCACCCACCGTCGCCAACGCTCGCGCGACAAGCTGCGCGCCCGGCTGGCCGCCGGCGAACTCGACGACCGTGAGGTTGAGATCACACTCCCCGGCCGCTCGATGGCCCCGGTCTCGATCCTCGGCGCGGGGAACTTCGAACAGATGGAGATGGACCTCCAGAACATGTTCGAGCGGATCATGCCCAAACCGAGCCAGAGCCGACGGCTCACCATCCGCCAGGCCCGGCCGATTCTCCTCCAGCAGGAGGTCGACTCCCTGATCGATCCCGAGAAGATCAGCCAGGCCGCCGTCACTCTCACCGAGGAGTCCGGCATCGTCTTCCTCGATGAGATCGACAAGATCGCCGTCGAGGAGTCCGGCGGCGGCCGCGGGCCGGATGTCTCGCGCCAGGGCGTTCAGCGCGACCTCCTGCCGATCGTCGAGGGAACCACCGTCAACACCAAGCACGGCCCTGTGAAAACGGATCACATCCTGTTCGTCGCCGCGGGGGCCTTCCATCGCTCGAAGCCCTCCGACCTCATGCCCGAGCTCCAGGGCCGGTTCCCGATCCGCGTGGAAATGCACGACCTTACCCGCGACGACTTTGCCCGCATCCTCCGAGAGCCTCGCGCGTCGCTGTTGCGGCAGTACCAGGCCCTCCTTTCGACCGAGGGGGTCAGCCTCGAATTCACCGACCCCGCGATCGAGGTCATGGCCGACCTGGCGTTCCAGGTCAACCAGTCCACCCAGAACATCGGCGCCCGGCGACTGCACACGATCCTCGAGCAAGTCCTCGAGGACGTCAGCTTCGACGCACCCGACCGAACCGACAAGCAGGTCGTTGTCGACGACAACCTTGTCCGCCAGCGCCTCGAGGAATTGACCCAGGACGAGGACCTCAGCCGGTTCATCCTCTGAGCATCCCACTCGCCCTCTCGAGAGGAAGCGGCCGTGGTTCAGGTGCGAGTCTCGGCCGGCTGGGTGGCCGACAGCTCGATCCGCAGTCGATGGATGCGGTGGTCTCTGACATCGACAACCGTGAAGTGGGCGCCGTCGACGCGGAATGTCTCGCCGGGGTTGGGGACCTTGCCCATCGTGTGGAACGCCAGGCCGCCGACGGTGAGGTACTCGCCGTCGGTGGGAAGCTCGAGTCCCAGACGCTCGTTGAGCGACTCCACCGGCAGCGTGGCGTCGACCTCGTACAGGGAATCGCCGAGCGGACGGACCGGGTCCGCCGGCGTGGGAACGTCGTGCTCGTCGTCGATGGTGCCGACGAGCTCCTCGAGCAGGTCCTCGAACGTCACCAATCCGGCGACGCCGCCATACTCGTCGAGCACGATGGCGATCTGCCGGCGCTGCGAGCGCATCTCGTCGAGGAGCTCGAAGGCGTTCTTGCTCTCGGGGATGCAGTAGGCCGGTCGGACCAGCCGGCGCGGGGTGACGGCGGCAAAGTCCTTGACCTCGCTGACTCGGGCGAACAGGTCCTTGGCGTAGAGAATCCCCACGATGTCGTCGTGATTCGCGCCGAAGAGCGGGATGCGGCTGAGCCCGGTCTGGCGGAACGTCGCCGCGGCCTCGTCGGCGGTCGCCGACGAGGGAAGCGAGACGATCATCGGCCGGGGCGTCATGATCCCCATCACGTCACGATGCGTCAACTCGATCGTGCGCTCGAAGAGGTGGCGCACAGCATCGGGAAGCTCGGGCTCCTCGTCGTCGGCGGTTTCCTCCGAATCGGGCAGACTGACCTCGACCTCGACGCTCGCCGGGCGATGCGATGACTCGGACGGGCCAGCGAGCCACTCGATCATCCGCTCGACCTGGCGGAAGCCGATGGTGAGCGGCCAGGCCATCGCCCGGACCAGCCGGGCGATCGGCCAAACAGCGGCGATGATCGTCTCGGCGTAGACCTTGCCGAACACCCCGGCCAGCACGTACCCCAAAAAGCCGATCACCAGCGTGATCGCGATCACCAGCTCCAGACGTGCGGTCCGGCCCCAGAGCGCCTCGAACAGGCCGCCGAGCCCGGCCAGGAGCAGGCCGCTCAGCACGGCCAGCGCCTCGGCGCTCCGCTCGGTGCGGAAGTCCTCGTGCGAGACCAGCTCGGCC
>JAKAUH010000499.1 GCA_021818605.1 Planctomycetota bacterium | reverse complement strand
GATGCCGGCGATTGCCCGGCGCCGTCGGGTGGGATAGCCTGGGTGGGTTCGGTCGGCCGTGCGGTTCGCCTGGGTCGTGCGGCGGAGGGGGTCGTGCCCGTCTGGATTGCGGCCGGCGAGGCAAGGCGAGGCGGTCACCCGATCGGTGGCAGAACCATGACGATCTCACGCAAACGATGGCTCCGCGACGCGGTGGCGGCGGCGGCGGGCGTGGCGGCGGGGATGTACGTCCACGGCTGGGTCGAGTCAGCGCCGTCGATCGGACCGACCGACGGATGGGTGAACCCGCCGGCTCCGCGGGAATGGACCTCGGCGCCCCGGAAGCTCGAGGGGGTCGAGTCGTTCGCCCAGTGCGGCGAGGACCTGGCCGTCGCGTTTGCATTGGGCTACCTCCAGACCGGCTCGCGCCTGACGTACCTGGACGTCGGGGCGAACGACCCGGTGCGGCTCAACAACACCTATTACTTCTACCGCAAGGGTCATCGCGGCGTGCTGGTCGAGCCCAACCCGGCCCTGACCGCCCGGCTGCGGCGGGAGCGCCCGGAGGACACGGTTCTTGAGGCGGGCATCGGCACCGACGGCGCGACCCGGGGCGACTACCACGTCATGACCCATGATGGTCTGAATACCTTCTCGAAGCAGGAAGCCGAGCACCACACCCGCGCCAGCAAGGGCTCGATCGCCATCCGCGAGGTCGTCTCGACTCCGCTCCTCGATATCAACGACGTGATGGCCCGGCACTTCCAGGGCGCCCCGACGTTCCTGTCGATCGACACCGAGGGCCTCGACCTGGCGATCCTCAAGAGCATCGACTACGCCCGCTTCCGCCCGCCGGTCATCTGCGCCGAGACCCTGATGCCCGACTCGCGCCGGCTCCGCACCGAGATCCCCGAGTTCATGGCCACCGTGGGTTACACACCCCGCGGCGGCTCGCTGGTCAACACCATTTTCATCGACAACAAGTTCCAGACCTGAGGGCCAGGACGGAACACAGAAAACTGAACACTGAACACTGAACACTGAACACTGAAAACTCGCAGAGAGGACCCACCGATGCCCCCCACCGCGACCACCCTGGAAGCCTCCTACAACCTCGCCCGCGAGCAGTACGCCGAGTGGGGCGTTGACACCGACGCTGCGCTGCGGCGGTTGGCGACGGTGTCGCTTTCGCTGCACTGCTGGCAGGGGGACGACGTCGGCGGCTTCGAGGGGACCGGCCAGGAGATCGGCGGCGGCCTGGCCGTGACCGGGAGCTACCCCGGCCGCGCGCGGACCCCGGACGAGCTGCGCGCGGACGTTGATCGCGCATTATCGCTGCTGCCGGGCCATCACCGGCTGAACCTCCACGCCAGCTACGCCGAGCCCGGCCCGCGGAAGGTCGAGCGGGATGCGCTCACTCCCGAGCACTTCAGGAACTGGATCGACTGGGCGAGGTCGCGCCGGATCGGCCTGGACTTCAACCCGACGTACTTCGCCCATCCGCTGGCCGCCGATGGGTACACCCTGGCGCACCCGGACCCGGGCATCCGCCGGTTCTGGATTGATCACGGCATCGCGTGTCGACGCATCGGCGCCGCGATGGGCGCGGCGCTGGGGACGCCGTGCATCACGAATGTCTGGATCCCCGATGGCTCGAAGGAGCCCCCAATCGATCGCAAGGGCCCGCGCGCCCGGCTGGCCGAGGCGCTGGACGCCGTGTTCGCCGAGCCGATCGACCCGGCGTTCAACAGGGACGCCGTCGAGGGGAAGCTCTTCGGCATCGGCTCGGAGAGCTACGTCGTCGGCTCGCACGAGTTCTACTATGGCTATGCGATCACCCGCAAGAAGCTCCTGTGCCTCGACGCCGGACATTATCACCCGACCGAGGTCGTCTCGGACAAGCTTTCGGCGGTGCTCCAGCACCTGGACGAGGCGCTCCTGCACGTGAGCCGGGGCGTGCGGTGGGACAGCGACCACGTCGTGATTCTGTCGGATGAGCTCGAGGCGATCGCCCAGGAGCTGGTCCGCGGCGACTACCTGGGCCGCGTGCACGTCGGCCTCGACTTCTTCGACGCGAGTATCAACCGGGTCGCCGCGTGGGTGATTGGCTCTCGCGCGATGCTCAAGGCGCTGTTGCTCGCCCTGCTCGAGCCGGTCGACTCGCTTCGCCGCCTTGAGGCGGAGGGCGATTTCACGGCGCGCCTGGCGCTCCTCGAAGAGCTCAAGGCCATGCCATTTGGCGCCGTCTGGGATCATCATTGCCGCACCCACGACGTCCCCGCCGGTCGCGACTGGTTGGCGGAGGTGAAGGAATACGAGCGGGCAGTGCTGGCTCATCGTTGAGCACTGTTCCTCTCCATCAAGACAGGACTGCGACGTGTTGAGACTCCAGGGTATCAGCAAGGCTTTCGCGGGCGTGCAGGCGCTTCGGGGCGTCTCGTTCGACCTGCGCGCCGGCGAGGTGCACGCCCTGGTGGGCGAGAACGGCGCGGGGAAGTCGACGCTGATCCGGGTGATTACCGGCGCGCACCGGCCCGACGAGGGGACGATCGAGCTCGATGGGGCGCCGGTGGAGGAGCTCGACCCAGTGGGCGCGCGGGCGCTCGGCATCGCTGCGATCTACCAGCAGCCGGCGCTCTTTCCCGACCTGTCGGTCGCCGAGAACATCGCGATCGGCCTGGAGCCGGGCGGCGGCTGGCGAAGGGTGCGGTGGCACCAGCGGCACGACCGGGCACGCCGGTTGCTGGAGCGTGCCGGCGCCCACATCGACCCCGAGGCCGACGTTCACCGCCTGTCGATGCCGGAGCAGCAGCTCGTCGAGATCGCCCGGGCGCTCGGTGCCGAGGCGCGCCTCCTGATCATGGACGAGCCGACGGCCTCGCTGAGCGACCAGGAGGTCGAGCGGCTGTTCCGCGTCATCGGTGAGCTGAAGGCGCGCGGCGTGGGGATCATTTATATCTCGCACCGACTCGAGGAGCTGCCGCGGATCGCCGATCGCGTGACGGCGCTCCGCGACGGTTCGCTCGTCGGCACCCGCGCCATGGCCGATGTCACCCGCGGCGAGCTGATCCGGATGATGGTCGGCCGCGAACTGGCGGCCGTGTTCCCCAAGGTCGCCGCCGAGCCCGGCGGCGCGGTGCTCGAAATCGAAGGCCTGGGCTGCGACGAGTCGGGGATTCGTGACGTCACATTGAGCGTCCGCGCCGGCGAGGTCGTCGGCCTGGCCGGATTGGTGGGTGCGGGCCGGACCGAGCTGGCGCGCGTCCTGTTCGGCCTCACCCCGGCCGACGCCGGGACCGTGCGGGTCGAGGGTCAGCCGGTGTCGATCGGCTCGCCCGGTCAGGCGGCGGCGCTTGGAATCGCATACGTGCCCGAGGACCGTCGACGCCACGGCGTGATCCTCGAGATGTCGACGGCGGCCAACACAACGCTCGCGACCCTGCGCGCCCATTCGCGGCTCGGCCTGATCGACGACCGCCGCGAGCGAATGACCGCGCTGGGGTTCGTCCACCGGCTGGGGATCAAGACGCCCAACCTGGACGCCCCGGTCGGCAACCTCTCGGGCGGCAACCAGCAGAAGGTCGCGCTGGCGCGCTGGCTGGCCGCCTCGCCTCGCCTGTTGATCCTCGACGAGCCGACGCAGGGCGTGGATGTCGGCGCCAAGGCCGAGATCCACCGCCTGATGAGCGAGCTGGCCGGTGAGGGCCTGGCGATCCTGATGATCTCGTCCGAGCTGCCCGAGGTCCTCGGCATGAGCGACCGGATCGCCGTGATGCACGGCGGCACGATCGTGGCGACGATGGACCGCGAAGGCGCGACCCAGGAGACCATCCTGAATCTGGCCCTCGGGCATGTACCGGTCCACCACGAAGCCGATAACGGAAGAGAGACGAGTAACCGCGAGGTGGCGGATCAGGAGACGGATGAAAGCGAGAAGAGTCGCCGCGAAAGTCGCGAAAAGGATCGGGAACCCCACGCGGGAGGTTCTCCAACCGGCGAGGGGCCGACAGAAGATCGGATCGAGCCTCGACCCCAGGGTCCCTTTCGCGCTTTTCGCGCTTTTCGCGGTTACTCCTCAGAACTGATCTCCGGTCGTTATCGCCGCGAGCTGTCGGTGTCGGCGGCGTTCGCGGTGCTCCTGCTGGTCCTCGCGGCGGCGGCGCCTCGGTTCTTTCAGCCTGGGCAGATTCGGCCGCTGGTGGTGGCCAATGCACCGGTACTGGTGGCCGCGGTGGGGATGACGCTGGTGATCCTGTGCCGCCAGATCGATATCTCGATTGGATCGATCTTCAGCATCTGCGGGGTGGTCGGCGGCTTGCTGGCGCGGTTGGGACTGCCGATGCCGGTCGTGGCGCTCGGGACACTCGCGGCCGGCGGTGCGATGGGCGCGGTGAACGGTTCGCTCGTCGCGGGCCTGGGTATGCCGTCGATCGTGGTGACGCTGGCCACGCTGGTCATCGGCCGCGAGAGCCTGCGCTACCTGCGCGAAGGGGAGTTCGTCCGCGATCTGCCGCCGAGTTTCCAGTGGTTCGGCGCCGGGCAGTCGGCGGGCCAGTGGATCGTGACCGCGACCGCGCTCGCCATCTTCGCGGCGTTTGCCTGGGGACTGCGGCATCTGGCCGCTGGCCGGGCGATCTATGCCACCGGCTCGGACCCCGAGGCCGCGCGTCTCGCCGGAATTCGCCCGCAACGGGTGACGTTTGCCGTCTTCGTCGCGATGGGCGCTCTGGCGGGTCTATCGGCGCTGCTCTCGGCGGTGCGGCTGCCCGATGTGGACCCCAACGCCGGCACCGGCCTGGAGCTCCAGGTCATCGCCGCGGTCGTGGTCGGCGGCGTGGCGATCTCGGGCGGACGCGGTACCCTGGCCGGCACGCTCGTCGGCGTCGCCCTGCTCGGCTCGATCGGCCCGGCCCTGTTCTTCCTCGGCACCCGGCCCCAGTGGGAGAAGGCCATTCAGGGACTCATCATCTTGCTGGCCGTCGCTTCCGACGCGCTGCATCGCAATCGGAGGGCCGCGGCATGAGCACGACCCAGGAGAACCTGCCGGCTGTCTCGCGGTCGGCCCTCGTCGACGACCCCGGCGCGCGATCGATCGAGCCGGCTCGAGCGATCCTGGCGGGGATCCTCCTGCTGGAAGTCGCCGTCTTCGCGCTGATCGGCACCAACTTCCTGAGTGTCGCCAACGCCTTCGAGGTGCTGAGGCTCAGCGTCGAGATCGGCCTGCTGGCCGTCGCCCTCACGCCCGTGATCACGACGGGCGGCATCGACCTGTCGGTCGGCTCGCTGATGGGCCTCTCGGCGGTCGTCTTCGGCATGCTCTGGCGCGACGCCGGATTGCCGATCCCGGTCGCGGCCGTGCTGACGCTCGGCCTGGGCGCGCTGGCCGGCAGCCTGAACGGCCTGCTGATCACATGGGGCCGCATCCCGCCGTTGATCGTGACGCTCGGCTCGTTCTCGCTGTTCCGGGGGCTGGCCGAGGGACTCACGGGCGGCGTCGAGAACTACACCAACTTTCCGCCGAGGTTCCTGTTCCTGGGCCAGGGGTACGCGATTGGCGGCATTCCCGCGCAGCTACCGTTGTTCCTGGTCGTCGCGGTGGGATTCTGGGTGCTGCTGCACCGCTCCACCGCGGGGCGGGCCATCTCGGCCATCGGCTTCTCGCCCGAGGGTGCGCGCTACGCCGGCCTGCCCGTCGCCCGGCTGGTGACGTGTGTCTACATCGTGTCGGGCGTCGTATCGAGCCTGGCGGCGATCGTGTACGTCGCGCACCTGGGTCAGGCGAAGGCCGACGCCGGCACCGGTTACGAGCTCTCGGCGATCACGGCGGTCGTCCTCGGCGGCACCTCGATCTTCGGCGGCCGGGGCAGCGTGCCCGGCACGATCCTCGGCCTGTTCGCCATCGCCGTTATGCGCAACGGGATGCTCCTGGCCGCGCTCCCCGGCGAGCTGGCCGGCGTGCTGACGGGCCTGTTGCTCTTATTCGCGATCGGCCTCGATCGCCGCGGAGACTCCCGCGCCCGAGGCCGAGGCCGCCACCCTCACGCCGCCGCGCCGGCGCCCGCCGCGGCGCTCGACGAACCATTCTCGGAGGATCTGCACGTGAAGAACT
Organism: Planctomycetota bacterium; assembly: GCA_021818605.1. GTDB lineage: Bacteria > Planctomycetota > Planctomycetia > Isosphaerales > Isosphaeraceae > JAKAUH01. The sequence goes on along the minus strand of JAKAUH010000499.1, from coordinate 2,849 downwards.
CGCAAGTCGCCGTCATCTGCCTCGCCATCCTGGCCGGCGCGCTGATTGTCACCGCGGGCAATTATCTGATGGTTCGCTCGATCGTCCAGGATCGCGCGGGGGCGCGCGAGCACCCGGCCGCACCGGGGACCTCCCGCAATCGCGAGGCCGGCTCGGCCGAGACGGCGAAGGACTCTCGTCGTCCGATCACGCTGGCGATGATGCCCAAGAGCAAGGGCAACGCCTACTTCATCGCCTGCCGCAAGGGCGCCGAGGAGGCCGCGAAGGAGCTGGACGTGCAGCTCATCTGGGACGGCCCGACCGATCCGGATCCCGCGCGGCAGAACGAGATCATCGACACCTGGATCACCCGCGGGGTTGATGTGATCGCCGTGGCGGTCGAGAATCGCCAGGGGATCTCGTCGGTGCTGCGCAAGGCCCGCGAGCGGGGAGTCAAGGTACTCACGTTCGACGCCGATGCCGAGCCCGACGCTCGCGACTTCTTCGTCAACCAGGCGACGCCCGAGGGGATCGGCCGCACCTTGATGGACAACGCCGCGCGGGTGCTCGGCGGCAAGGGCGAGTTCGCCATCATCACGGCGTCGCTCACCGCGTCGAACATGATCGAGTGGCAGAAGTGGATCGAGGCCCGCCGCAAGGAGAAGTATCCGCAGATCAAAATGGCCGCGCTCCGCCCGTGCGACGACCTTCAGAAGAAGGCGTTCGACGAGGCCAACACGATCATGAGCGCCAACCCGAACGTCAGGCTGATCCTGGCGATTTGCTCGCCCGCCGTGCCGGGCGCGGCCGAGGCCGTCAAGCAATCGGGCCGCACCGACGTCAAGGTGGTCGGCCTGGGCCTGCCCAATGACAACAAACGATACGTCCACGAAGGGATCACCGACTGCGTCGTCCTGTGGAACACGATGGACCTCGGCTACCTGACCGTCCAGGCCGCCCGGGCGCTCTCCGACGGCCGGCTCAGGCGCGGCGACACGACGCTCCAGGCCGGGCGGCTGGGGTCCATCACCATCGAGGGCGACAACATCCTGCTCGGCCAGCCTTACCTGTTTACCAAAGAGAACATCGACCAGTTCGACTTCTGATCGGAAGAACGGTCCGCGAACCATCCTGGAGGCACTGCCATGATGCTCCCCCATCCCTCGGCGACCACGGCGTTTCTGCTGATCAGCCTGGCCTGGGCATCGCCGCCCGCATTTGCCGAAGCGCCGGCCAGCGCCGGCGGTCTGACGCCCGGTTATCTGCGCTGCGAGTCCCTCGTCAATCCGCGCGGGATCGACGTGCGCGCCCCCCGGCTGAGCTGGATCGTCGAGTCCCCCGCGCGAGGGCAGAAGCAGAGGATCTACCAGGTCCTTGTCGCGGGCGACCGGGCCGCCCTCGATCGCGACCAGGGCGACCTGTGGGACAGCGGCCGCGTGGCGAGCGCCGAGACCTCGGCGATCGTGTACGTCGGCAAGCCGCTGGGCGCGCACCAACCCTGCTACTGGAAGGTCCGCGTCTGGGATAAGGATGGCAAGCCCTCGGCCTGGAGCGCACCGGCGTTCTGGTCGATGGGGATCCTCGAGTCCGCCGGTTGGAGCGCGGCCGAGTGGATCGGCTCGGACCGTTCGCGCCAGGTCGAGCTGCCCGAGGCGCCCCTGGATGGAGCAAAATGGATCTGGCACGCCGGCGATAAGGGCCCGAACAGGCCGTCGGCGCACCGGCTGTTCGTGGCGACCTTGCACCTGCCCGGGGCGAAGGTCGAGAAGGCCGAGCTGATTGCAACGGCCGACGACTTCTTCCGGTTCACGATCAACGGCCAGCTCGTGATTGACGGCGGACCCGGCTCGGGCGGCTGGGATCATCCCCGCTCGGCCGACGTGGCCGGGCATCTCAAGCCCGGCGACAACACGATCCGCGTCGAGGTCCAGAACACCTCGCCGAGCCCGGCTGGTTTGCTCGCGCGCCTGGTGGTGAAGACGGCCGATGGCAAGACCACGACGTTCGTCACCGACGGCACGTGGAAGACGCTGGAGAACCCGGGCGCCAACTGGCACAACCGCAAGCTCGACACGACGGACTGGCCGGCCGCCGAGGTGCTCGGCGAGTACGGCATGGCGCCCTGGGGCCGGCTCCGCTATGCGCAGCTCATCCTGCCGCCGCCGACCTACCTGCGCGCTGGGTTCCGCGTCGATCAGCCGGTCAAGCGGGCGACGCTTTATGCCACGGGACTCGGGATCTTCGACGTCCACCTCAACGGCCGTCGCGTCAGCGAGGATCGGTTCAACCCGGGGTGGACCGATTACACGAAGCGCGTCTACTACCGCGCCTACGACGTGACGGGCCAGGTTCGCGCCGGAGACAACGCCCTGGCCGCGATCGTCGCCGATGGCTGGTACAGCGGCTACGTCGGCTTCGGCAAGAAGCGGGATCACTACGGCAAGAAGCCCCGCCTGCGGGCGATCCTGCACCTCGAGCTGGCCGATGGCAAGACGCAGGACGTCGTCACCGGCCCCGGCTGGAAGGCGACGACTGGCCCGATCGTCGAGGCCGACTTCCTGATGGGCGAGACCGTCGACGCCCGCAAGGCGATTCCCGGCTGGGACAGCCCCGGGCTGGATGACTCGGCCTGGTCGCCCGTGGATCGCGGTGCCGAGGTGAACCCCGTGGTCCAGTGGCACCCCGGCCCGCCGGTCGTCGCCTTCGCCGAGCTGAAGCCGAAATCGATCGCCCAGCCGAAGCCCGGGACCTATGTCCTCGACATGGGCCAGAACTTCGCCGGCTCGGTCCGATTACGGACCTCGGCCACGCCGGGCCGGACGATAACCCTCCGGTTCGCGGAACGGCGCAACCCGGGCGGCACGAGCTAC
>JAKAUH010000279.1 GCA_021818605.1 Planctomycetota bacterium | reverse complement strand
TGGTCCTGCGGCTGGCCTACATCTGGAGCCGGGCCGCCGGGAGCGGGGAGGAGAGATCACCCCGAGCCGAACCGCGACGCGGCAAGCCGCAACCGACCGGGCAGCAGCCTCGCCGAGTGGCGTGAGAACGTGGTGGTGTTCGGCGAGGAGTGTCCGTATTACCCCCCGGCGAGGACGATTCTCACGTGGGTCAAGCTGGACAGCCTGACCTACTTTCATGCGGCCGTAATATGTCGAGCGTCGTTGTGCCCGCCGCTCAGGGCTTCGCAGCACCGGCCGGTTTCTCCGAGGCGGATTTCGCGTCGGCCGGGGGCTTCCGGTCGGAGGAGAACACCAGGTAGCGGCCGTCGGGCGAGAGGGTGGGATCCTGGATCAAGTTGTCGAGTGCGTCGCCCGGCTCCAGCCTTCGGGCCTTGCCGGGCTTGCCCTGGCCCGGGTCGATGGTGTAGAGCGCGCGGCCCTTGCCCGGGATGTTGCCGATGAAGACGCAGCGCCGGGTGACGGAGGAGTAGACGGGTGATTCGGGGTCGATGTCGAGCCCGGCGCCCTTCTTCCAAAGCATCTCCTTGATTTTGGCCTCGGCGGGGACGATCGCGTCGATCAGGGCGATCGCGTCCGCGCGTTTTCCACCGGCCGGGCCGATCGCCGCCACGATGGTCCCGTCACCCGCCCAGTTCGGGACCTTGAAGACGACGTGATCCGGGAGCTGGAGCACTCCGCTGTTCTCAGGCCGAACGTCCATGATCGTCACCTGCGCGGGGGTGCCGAAACCAGCGATCAGGAACTGCGTGCTCCTGGGTGACCACCTGGGCCGGCCGTAGTCGCCCAGGATCCGGCGGCCCGAGCCGTCGGCCTTCATGAGCCAGACGCCCATCTGGTTGTTCGGTGCGTTGTTGAGCAGGAAGACGATCCGGTCGTCGACCGGTGAGAAGTCGGGGCAATTCCCCAGGCCCAGGTCCTGCCCGGTGAGGCGATCGCCGTCGAGCTCGAGCGTCCGGATCCGCGACCGATCGAACTCAGCCTTCCCTGGTATGCCCGGCGTGGCGTCGAAGGCAATGCGGCGGCCGTCGTGCGACCAGACCGGCGAGCCGCACTGGTTCAGCCCCTCATCCGGCTCGTTGGCGACCCGCACCGCGGGCCCGCCCGCGGCGTCGATCAGGTAGAGGCCGATCTGGCCGTTCTTCGGCGACGGCGGGGCAGGATGCTTGCGCAGCTCGTCCACCAGCCGGTCGACGGCCTTGCTTGCTGGATGCTCGGCCGACTTCGAGACCGCCGCGGGCGAGCCCGGTTGCTGGGGGGTCGGAGATGCCGCCGCCGATTGCGCAATGGCCGCAACCCCCAGGATCGCCGCCAGCCCAACCGCCGTCCCGGTCCGACCCAGTATACCGCCTGGAATGATCATGCGAGCAGCCTCCGTCTCGAGTCGTGTCGAGCGAATCCCGATTACAACCGATTGACCTCCGGGTCGGTCAACGGCGTGCGGATGAAGCCCGAGTCGGCCGGGGCCTGGTAGTCGATCGCGGCCAGCTCGGGGGTCTCGATCCGCCGTCCGCCGCGGATGCGGCTCTCGAGCGCCGCGTCGAGGATCCCGCCGGTGAGCTGCGTCCGACGGACAGGGTAGGGGGGCTTTCCCGTGTGAAAGAAGTCCTCGATCCGCAGCACCAGCGGGTTGAAGAAGCTGGCGCCCGGCGGCGCGGGCAGGTACATCAGGGTCGACACGATCGACGGGCCGCCCGAGGTGTCAACCTTCGCGGCGACCGTGGTGTCGTCGACGTGGCCGTTGAGGATCATCGCCGTGGCGCGCAGGCCGTCGACATACTCGATCACGAACGCGATCGGGCCGGCGAACCTGGTGGCGACGTCGCCCTTCGGCGCGGCCGGCGCGTGGAAATCCCGGGTGTTCTGGCGAATGTCGCCGGGGTTCACGGTGTGGCTACGGCCGAGTGCGTGGTGCAGCAGCTCCCACGACCAGACGCCTCTGTCCCCCGCGGCCCAGACCGCGTCTCCCTCGAGATACGTCACGGCGGCCACGCCCTGCGGCTTGCCGGCCCGCTCGCGGCGCTCGGCCATGCACTGCAAGGTTTCGAGCGCGTGGAAGCCAAAGATCTCGAGGTCGCCGCGCGAGGCGACGAGCACCTCGTGGAACTTCCGCCCCAGCGGGATCTCCAGCGCGGGCCGCCGCCAGGTCACCGGCAGGCTCGATCCGGCCATCAGCGGGACCTTGAGCTCGGCCGCGGACCTGATCATCGCGTCGGCCTCGGCCCGGCTGTACGACAGGTGCTTGTCAATGAACACGGGCACCGAGCGTCCCGAGGCGCGGAAGACCTCGAGCACCTCGCGGAAGAACCTGCCGCGTGGATAGAGCTTCTGGAGCTTCTCGTTGTAGGGGTAATGGCCGTGCTCGGCGATCAAAAGGACGGCGTCGACCGCGAGCCCGCCGGTGCCGAGCGTGAGCGCGTCGGCGATGGATTGGCTCAGGCGCACGCCGTGCTTCTGCGCCCTGGCCCGGCCCAGGTCGGTCGCCGGCGCGACCTGCTCGATGAACAGGCTGGCGATGTCGAACGGCGGCCGGTGCAGCGGGTCCGGCCGGCCGTCGTACACCGGGAAACCGTCGAGGAACCGGCCGACGATGTGATAGGCGTGCGACAGGTAGTAGTACACCGACGTCAGCGCGGCGACCTTCGGCCGGGCGCCGGGCGCGGCTCCTGTCTGGGCCGGTGCCGCACCGGCAGCCCGTTCGCCCCCCAGCGCTCCCATCCCGACGGCCGCCCCGGCTGCCTCGAGGAAACTCCGCCGCGTCGAACCCGATGTCATGCCGGTTGCTCCCTCGATTGCTCGATCGTTCGCGCCTCGATCGATGGTGATGTCGCGGTAAGACCACGATGGTGTACCACAACATCGGCCGTCGATCCAACCGGCCGGGTCACATCATCGCGGCCCGGGTTGCCTCTGGTGCGTTGCAGCGCGGAGGTATTCGCAACGCGCGAGGGACCTGATATCATGACCGGGTCGATCCGGCGTGGCTGCGAGGGGCCATCAATTCTGGGACAAGGGGACGAACCCGCGACGGCCCGTCGGCCGCGTCCATTCGGCGATGGCCCGATGCCAGGCCCAGTTCTATCGGGGTCGGCGACCCCGTCTCTCGAGGGTGCTCCGCGAATGCAAGACTTGCTGACGACGGCCATCGAGCTGCACCAGGAGGGCCGGCTAGCGGAAGCGGCGGCGCTCTACCAGAAGATCCTGGCGCAGGAGAAGGACAACCACGCGGCGCTCCACCTGCTGGGCGTGCTGCACCACCAGCGCGGCGACCACGCCCGGGCCATCGAGCTGATCGGCAAGGCCGTCGCGCTGCGGCCGAATATCCCCGCGTTTCACGCCAACCTGGCCGAGGCGTATCGCGCCATCGGCCAGTTCGATCGCGCCGCCGGCTGCTGCCGCGCCGCGCTGGCCCTCTGGCCCGATTATCCCGAGGCTCTGTGTAACCTCGGGCTGGCGTTACAGGGGCTGGGCAAGAAGACCGAGGCCGTCGACCAGTTCCGCCGCGCGCTGGAATTGCGCCCCGACTTCGCCACAGCGCACAACAATCTCGGCATCGTGCTGCGCGACCTCGGCGAGATGGACGAGGCGCTCGGGCACTTCCGCCGGGCCGTCGAGCTCGAGCCGACCTTTGCCCCGGCGCGGACCAACCTCGGCCAGATGCTGCTCGACCGCGGCTCGCCCGAGGACGCCCTGCCGCACTGCGAGGAGGCCGTGCGGCTTGAGCCCGACATGGCCGCGCTGCACCACAACCTGGGCAACGCCCTGCGGGCCCTGGAACGCTACACCGACGCCCGGGCTGCCTACCTCGAGGCCATGCGGCTCGAGCCTGAACTCGCCCCGGCCCACGCCCATCTCGGGCTGACGATGGTCCGCGAGGGGCAGCCCAACGACGCCTTGCCCTGGGTCAAGCGGGCCGTCGAGCTCGACCCGACGAACGCCGCGTTCCGCGAGATCCTGGCCGAAGTTTACATGGAGCGTGAGGAGCCCGCCGAGGCCATCGAGCACTTCGAGCAGGCCCTGGCCCTGGCCGAGGAAGACCGCCCCGGCGTGCACCTCTCGCTCGGCTGGGCGCTCCAGGAGGAAGGCCGGCTGGTCGAGGCGCGCGCGCACTACGACAAGGCGCTGGAGATCCAGCCCGATTCCGCCGCCGCCCAGCTCAACATCGGCGGGCTCAGTGAGGAACAGGGCCGCATGGCCGACGCCGAGGCCGCGTTCCGCACGGCGCTGAAACACCAGCCGAATTTCCCCATCCCCCACGCCCGGCTGGCGACGCTGCTTCGCGGCAAGCTTCCCGACGAGGATCTCGCCGCGCTCGAGGCCCGGCTGGCTGATCCCGACCTGCCCCGCGGCCCGCGCGCCCGGCTCCTGTTCGGCCTGGCGCACGTCCTCGACGCCCGCGGCCAGCACGAGCGTGCCGGCGAGTGCCTCCGCGAGGCGAATGCCATCAGCAAGGAGCTCGCCACAGGGAGCCGCGAGTACGTCCCGGCCGACCACGAACGGTTCATCGACAACCTGATCCGCACCTTCGACACGGCCTTCCTCGACCGGCTCGCCGGCGCCGGCCACCCCTCGCGCCGACCGATCTTCGTCTTCGGTCTGCCCCGGTCAGGCACCACGCTGGTCGAGCAGGTACTCTCCAGCCACTCGCGGATTCACGGTGCCGGCGAGCTGAGGTTCGCCCGGCAGTCCTTCGAGAACGTCCCCGCCGCGGTCGGCCGCTCCGGCGCGCCGATCGAGGCCATTCCCCACCTCGAACCCGCCGCCCTGCGCCAGCTCGCCGAGCAGCACCTCGAGCGGCTCCGCGGCCTGGCCGGCGATGCCCCTGATCGCGTCGCCGACAAGATGCCCGACAACTACATGTACGTCGGGCTCATGTCGATCATCTTCCCGAACGCCACGTTCATCCACTGCCGCCGCGACCTGCGGGATATCGCCGTCTCGTGCTGGATGACCGACTTCCGCAGCATCCGATGGGCCAACGACCCGGAGCACATCGCCTCGCGGTTCCAGCAGTACCGGCGGATCATGGACCACTGGGAGAGCCTCGCGAAGGTGCCGATCCACCATGTCGCCTACGAGGAAACCGTCGAGGATCTCGAATCCGTCGCCCGCCGGCTGATTGCCGCCTGCGGCCTCGAGTGGGAACCCGCCTGCCTCGAGTTCCACCGGAACGAACGGCCGATCCGCACCGCCAGCGTCACCCAGGTCCGCCAGCCGGTCTACAAGCGCTCCGTCGCCCGCTGGAAGAATTACCGGCCCTCGCTCGGCGACCTGTTCGCCAGCCTGCCCGTCCGCGAGCGATAACCCCAACCCGCCGCGATGTGGTTTCAGAGTCCGTCCCAGGCGACCGGCAGAAGATGCCTTAGCCGGTGCCAGCGCGTCCCTACGAGCCCGACGCGGCGGCGAGTGAATGGCCCATCTCCGCCGGAATTCCCTCGCTGGCGCGTCGGGATCGTCGCGGCAAATAACAACTCTTGTCACACCCTCCGAACGGCCGGTAGTCTCCCTGGAGGCCCTGCTGGAACTGGCACGTTGGTGCCAGCAACAATCGACTTCCACGGAGGATGGCCACCGATGCGCCGACCCGGAGTGCGACCCGCAACACCCCCCTTTTCTCCTCCTCGACCCCGACGCTCCACGCGTCGCGGACTCCCCACTGGAACGAGCTGGCCCCCGAGCTCCAACGAGCTCTGGTCGGCCTGCTGACTCAGATGATCGGCAACCACCTCCCCGTGTCGCCCGCCCGCGACGAAAGGGGGGGCGCCGATGATCCCTGTTGAATCCTCGATCGTGGGCCGGCCCGCCAAGATCCAGGGCCACCACCTGGAACGCTGGGCGATCGACTATATCCGCCAGTCGCACCCCCAGCAGGTCCAACGCCACCGCGAATCGGCCCAGGTTCAGGCCCAGCTCCAGGAGCGGGCACTCGCCTGGGGCTGGCCCGCCGAGCGCATCCGCGTCCTCGATGGCGACCAGGGCCGCTCCGGCACCTCCGCCGCCGGCCGCGACGACTTCGCCTGGCTGCTCTCGGAGATCGCCCTGGGCCACGTCGGTCTGGTCCTCTGCTTCCAGATCAACCGCCTGGCCCGCGAGGACGAGGACTGCTGCCGTCTGATCAAGGTGTGCGCCGCTTTCGATACCTTGCTCGCCGACCAGGACGGACTGTATCATCCACATGACTTCAACGATCGGATGATCCTGACGATCAAGGGCTTCATGGGGGGGTTCGAGTTGCACCAGCTCCAGCAGCGGATGCAGGCCGGTCGCCTGAATCGTTGTCGCCGCGGGGAATGGGTGGGGCAACCTCCTCCCGGCTATGTCGTCGGCGCCGACAGCAAGTTACAGCTCGATCCCGACGAGCAGGCCCAGCAGGTCGTGCGGCGGGTCCTGGAGCGATTCGCGGCCCTGGGGAGTCTCAGCGGAGTGGCACGCGACCTGCGGCAGCAGGGGATCGCGTTGCCGTGGCGCCCCATCAGCGGGCCGCACCGCGGGGCCCTGCAATGGCGGCGGCCGCACCGCGAGACGTTGCGGCAGTTGGTGCGCAACCCGGCCTATGCCGGCGCCTACACCTGGGGCCGGTATGCGACGGATCCGCGGCGCGTCCGGCCGGGTCGGCGCGGCAGCGGTCGCGTCCGGCGCGAACCCCAGGACTGCCCGGTGTTCCTCCGCGATAACCATGCGGCGTACATCACCTGGGAGCAATATCAAAGCAACCTCCGCCGCCTGGAGCAGCACCGCAGGCATGGCCCGGTCCCCGGTCCGTCGCGGGCGACGGTGGCGGTCCTGGCCGGTTTGGTGGTGTGCGGCGAATGCGGGTGTCGAATGCAGACACATTACACGAGAACTCTGCGTTATGTGTGTCAGCGACAGGCGCTGGATTACGCGGCGCCACCCTGTCAGAGTTTGGCCGGCGCGGCGTTGGAGCAGCTGGTGCGTGACCAGGTGTTGGAAGTGGTGACGCCCGCCGGCCTGGAATTGAGCCGGCGCGCGGCGCAGGAGTTCCAGCGCGAACGAGCCGTCCTGGACAGACAATGGCGGCTGCGGCTGGAGCGAGCGGTCCAGGACGTCGACCGCGCCTTTCGGCAGTACAACGCGGTCGAGCCGGAGAACCGCCTGGTGGCGCGGACGTTGGAACGGGCCTGGGAGGAGGCCCTGCTGGCGCAGCGGAGTTTGGAGGAGGAGTACCGTCGTTTCCAGCGAGCGCAGCCGGTGCACTTGAGCCCGGCGGAGCATGCCCAGATCGAGGCGGTCGCGCGGGACCTGCCGGCATTGTGGCAGGCAGCCACGACCTCGGTGTTGCAGAAGCGCCAGGTGGTGCGGTTGCTGTTGCAGCGAGTGGTGGTCTGGGCGACGGCGTCGAGCCAGGAGGTGAGAGTCCAACTGCATTGGACAGGCGGTACGGTGACGGAGCATCAGCTCAGGCGAGCGGTGCGGTCGTGGGAGCAGATCGCTGACGCTCAACAGGTGTGGGAGCGCGTGCAGAGCTGGCAAGCCGCGGGCTGGACCTCGCAGCGAATGGCCGAGGCGTTGAACGCCGCGGGCCATCGTACGCCGCGCGACCGGCCCTTCACGGCCGCGAGCGTACGGCAACTGGTGACGCGGGGTGGACCGCGTCGGTCGCCGGCCGCCACACCTTCGGGGCATCGCAAGCCCCCATCCCCCGGGCCGGCCACGACCCGCTGAACTGAGCCGCGCGGCTTCCCAAAGGCGGAGCCCGCGAATCGCGGTCAGCCCCGGCGAGAGCTCGCCGGGGCTTGACCATTGAGGGGCCAGCCGTACATCAAGTACGTTGGCGAAGGCGCAGAAACGCACCCAAAGTCCCTGTGACAAAGGAGGCAGTATGACCACACGATCGGGCTCGTATCGACCGGATCGTTGCATCGTGCGCAATCCAACCGTTCGGCGCTCTAGCCTGACGTTGTCCGGTGCGGAGTCAGGCTTGAAAGCCTGGCCTACACCGACGAACTCCGGCCGATGCAGGCACCGGATTGACCCCGGTCCTGGCTGGGGATACATTGGCCGCCGAGATGCAACGGAGCCGAGTGCGATCCCATCGAACGCCCGGCACGAAGGCAACCCCATGCCGCAAGCCTCACCCCGCCCCTTCTCGCTCTTCGATGCGATGGTCCTCGTCGCGGCGATGGCGTTCGGGCTGGGCGGACTGCGGGTCGCGAACTCCAACCTGGGCGAGCTCGCCGAGGCGTTCCGGGAGTCGGTCACCGCGATCGTGCATCCCGAGGAGGGCTGGTCGGCCTGGGCCTGGGCGCTGTACCAGATCTATGGGATCGCCGCGAGCTTCTCGATCCCATTCGCCTGCGCGTTGACGCTGGCCGTGCTGCTGCTCCGGTTCCGTCGGCCGCGGCCGGGGATCCGTCGGCTGAGCCGGCAGCCCGGCCTGGCGGCCTGCTTCGCGGCGGCCGTCCCATTGATCCCGTCGCTCGTCGGCCTGGTCGGGACGGCGATCGTCGGCGGGCCGACGCCGACGGTGTTTCCTCACGGGACCGAGTGGGACCGGTGGATCGGCTACGCGTTCATCCTGGTCCCGGCCTATACCGGGGCCGCGGTGCTGGGCGCCTGGAGTCTGCTCCTCATCAGCCGCCGCTGGCGCGCCGAGCCGTCCTGGATCGACCGGCTCGGGCGCGCGTTGGGGCTGTACTGGATCGCTCTCATCTTGCTGCCCTTATGGGGGCTCTGGTGAGCCATGGATGTCGCCGACGGAACGCGAGGAAGGCGGTACTGGCCCGGCGGGCGGCGGCCCTTGTGGCGACGAGGACCAGGGACGAGGACCAGGGGGACATTACTAATTATCAACGATCCGCGACTGAGCTAGAAGTCCAGCGGAAAAGGGGAGGCGTATTACCCCGGCGAGAAAGATCCTCACGTAGGTCAGGCTTTCCAGCCTG
>JAKAUH010000210.1 GCA_021818605.1 Planctomycetota bacterium | reverse complement strand
GAGGTCGCGACAATGGCCGACTTGAACAAGGTATTTCTGATGGGTCGCCTGACGTTCGACCCGGAGCTCCGGCGTTCCACGAATGGGACCGCGGTGACCGACTTGCGGCTGGCGACGACGCGGAGCTGGGCAGGACGCGACGGCGAGCGCAAGGAAGAAACGCTGTTCATCGACGTGACCGTCTGGGACCGGCAGGCCGAGAACTGCTGCCAGTTCCTGAAAAAGGGCCGATTGGTCCATATCGAGGGCTACCTGAAAACGGACTCGTGGCCCGACAAGACCACGGGTGAGAAGCGGACGAAGATCAAGGTGCAGGCTGAGCGGGTGCAGTTCCTCGACTCCCGTCGCGGCGACGGCTCGGACGGCATGGGCGACGACGAGATGGGAGCGCCCCGCGAGTCGGGCATGCGGCGCGGGGTGGACGCCCCGATGCGCGGGCCGTCCGGCGGCTACAGCGGTGAGCCGCGCGGGCCGGTCAACGGCCCGTCGCGGGCCTCGTATCCGTCCCCTGGCCCCTCCACCCCGTCGCATATGGACGACGACCGCGAGGACGACGATATTCCGTTCTGACTTGTAGAGATCAGGGGCGAGGGGCTAGAAAGACCTGGGTCGGCAGGCGCCTCGCCCTCCCGACGATCTCCTGTCCCGTCCCGGGCGCACAAACGCACCCCTTGGTTGGACGAGGTCCTCAGGTTACGTTAAAACGCTCATAATCGAATCGACCCACACGGCCCGAGCGGGGACGCCGGCCATCGGCGCGGCGGATCGAATTGAATCGACAGGCCGGGCCGGTACAGGACACGACACGACACGACAGGTCAGGACTGGACACGAAACGAGCGGATCCATGGCGAACACGACCGAGACCAAGAAGGCCAAGGGCAAGGCCAAGGCCAAGAGCAGGACGGCCAAGGGCCGGGCATCGTCCAGCAAGGGGGCCGATTCGGCCAGGGGCATCAAGGAAGGACCGCCACGACAGCCGGGCGTGGAGCGGCGTCGGAATCATCCGATCCGCGCCAAGCACGGCCACGTCCACCTGATCCTCACCCAGGCGATGCCGCACCTCGGCCAGGCGGGCGACCTGGTGAAGGTCCGGCCGGGCTTCGCGCGGAACTACCTGGTTCCCCAGGGTCTGGCCACATTCGCCACCCAGACGAACCTGCGGATGGTCGAGAAGCACCGCCAGCGGCAGCGCGAGCTTGAGGCCGCCCGCCGCGCCGATCTCCAGAGCCTCTCGGCCCAGATCGCCCAGCGCTCGCTCACGATCGAGGCCAACGCCAACGCCGAGGGCCATCTCTACGGCTCGGTCAACGCCGACCAGATCGCCGCCGCGCTCAAGGCCGAGGGCTTCCCGATCGAGCCCGACAACGTCCGGATCGAAGGCCCGCTCAAGGAGCTGGGCCTCTACTCGATCAAGCTCCACCTGACCCAGGATATCGATAGCGAGGTCAAGCTCTGGGTCGTCCCGACCCACACCGACGAGACCGCCGGGTAAGACCGACGCACCCGTCGCCGGCATCGCCTCGCGGGCAAACTCACCCGACCCATCCTGCTTGCCCATAACCGGATGGGATAGTTCACGGAACCCACGGACGCCACGGAAACACCCGGACAGGCGCGATGAGACGGCCAGGCCGTCCGCATCCCTGCTCGGCCTTCGTGTCCGCCGGTTCCGTGTCGTTCGTTCGCGAACGGTTCGCCTGGCGATCCGTGGATCAATAGAAGGCGGCGCCGTCCGCCGAATGCGGGCAGCCCCCTCGACACGACCGTCCTGACATGGTACAAACGTCCATTGGCATTCCGCGGGGCATTTCCTGGTTACCCCGGCGGTTAGGGCTCTCATGTAGGTCAGGGTTTCCAACCTGGCGCTCCAGCCCCGTCAGGGTGGAAAGGCGGACCTCTTTTCATACCGGCGTCACAGGGGACGCTGGATTGGCGCGAGGTCCTGGCCGAAAGGTAGAAGAGGACTTCGAGGGTCGCGAGGTGATGAGGGGGGCAAACGAACGGAAGCCGCCCCGTCGCGAACCCGTCCCGGCGGTAGACCGGTTGGGCGTGACCTGGCAGGTTGGTCTGCGTTGCGAGTCGATCGGGCGAATGCGGCGTTGACCACGGAGCGGGACGAGCCATGTCGGCGGCATATCACAGTCCTGGCAATGGCAAGGGGAACCACAACGGGAACGGCAACGGCCCGGGCCGGCCGTCGCGGCCCGAGACGTCGGGGCTGGGAGATCGGCTGCCGCCCCAGAACCCCGAGGCGGAGCGGGGTGTGCTGGGCAGCGTGCTGCTCGACAATGACATCCTGCACGAGATCGTCCCGATTCTGTCCGTTTCGGACTTCTACCGGGACGTGCACCAGACGATCTACCAGGCCATCCGTGACATGTACGACGCAGGCAAGGGGGTCGACGCGATCACTCTGGCCGACGAGCTGATCCGCCGCGACCAGTTCGACAAGATCGGCGGCGACGAGACCCTGACCGAGATCGTCGACTCGGTCCGCCACGCCGCGAATGCCAAGTACTACGCCGGGATCGTGCGGGAGAAGTCGATCTCGCGGCAGTTGATCGATAACGCCACCGAGATCATCCGCGACGGCTATTCCAACCTGTACACGGCGCAGGAGTTGCTCGAGTCGGCCGAGCGCAAGGTCTTCGCGATCGCCGAGGAGCAGATCCAGGGCGATACCCGCGAGCTGAAGGACATCATCACCACCGCGATGGACAACATCGCCGCCCGGGCGGATTCGGGCGGCCACGCGGTGACCGGGGTCGCGTCGGGCCTGATCGACCTGGACGACATCACCGGTGGGTTCCAACCCGGCCAGCTCGTCGTCCTGGCGGCGAGGCCGAGCATGGGAAAGACAGCCCTGGCGCTCAACATCTGCGACCACGCGGCGATGGAGAAGAAGACTCCAGTGATGTGCGTGAGCCTCGAGATGGGCCACCTCGAGATCGCCGAACGTCTGCTCTGCGGCCGATCGCGGATCGATCACCACAAGCTGCGGACTGGCATGGGCCTGGGCAACCGCGAGATGACGCAGCTCGCCAAGGCGTTTAGCGAGCTCCAGAAGGGAAGCCCGATCTTCATCGACGACACGCCGGCCCGCAACATGCTCCAGATCACCGCCGCCGCCCGCCGGTTGCGACTCCGGAGCCAGATCGGACTGATCGTGGTGGATTACATTCAGCTTGTGGACTCCGAGGATTCGCGAGATAGCCGGCAGGAGCAGATCGCCAAGATCAGCCGCCGGCTCAAGACGCTGGCCCGCGAGCTGGAAGTCCCCATCATCGCTCTGTCGCAGCTCAATCGAGCCGTCGAGAGCCGCGAGGACCGCCGCCCTCGCATGGCCGACCTCCGCGAGAGCGGTGCCATCGAGCAGGACGCTGACATCGTCCTGTTGCTCCACCGGCCGGATTATTACGACGCCAACGACCAGCCCGGCGTTGCCGAACTGATCGTCGCCAAGAACCGCAATGGCCGAACTGACAGCGTGAAGCTGATGTTCGAGAAGAAACTCATGCGGTTCGAAAACCTGGCCACGGTCGCCGAGCCGCTCGACGAGGGCGGCAGCCCGTTCTGAGCGGCCGGGGCGACCAAACTTCGCGGGCGAAGCGAAACCAACATCAGTCCGGCGGCCACCGCTCGCTCCGGGCGATCCAGCTCGGCCGGGGCTCGGGATCGGCGTGCAGGTACGACCCGAGCGCGGCGCGGATGGCATCGGGATGCATCGGGCGGCCCTTCGCGGGCAGGTCGAGGATTGCCGCCACGTCGTACAACTCGCGCTGGGCGAAGAGCAGGCGCCCCGTCGAGGCCGGGATGAAGATGTGGCCGAAGGCGGCGCGGATGCCGTCCTGGCCGATCCCCAGCCGGCGAGCGACCGGCTCGACCGAGTCGAGCCGGCGCAGGTATCTCCGCTGCCATTCCACGCGATTCGCGATCAACAGGTCAGCCCGCATCGTCTGGAGCCGGGGGATCTTGAACTGCGCGAGCTCCGACGGGAGCAGCGGCGGGCATGTGCCGCGGATCATCGCATCCACCCGCGGGCGGTTGAGCATGACCAGGACAAGCGCCATGAGCGCCAGGCCGAGCGAAACGCCCCGACTGGGACGGCCAGGCCGCCCGTGAAGGCGAGCGTGCCGTTCCGCTACCGGTCGCGGGCCCGACCACCAGCCGATGGCCAAAAGCACCGCGCCCACGTGCGGGATCACGTCATACCACGGCACGATCGCGTAGACGCTGATGGTGCGCAGGCTGTGATACTCGAAGTAGCCTCGGAAGGTCCACTCGAGCAGGTAGCACCCCAGGACGGTCGCCAGCCCGGCGCACTCCAGCGGGTTGAAAGCAAACGACGGCCACGCGACCCGCCGACCCAGCTTACTGGTCGGATCGAGGAGACCCGGATGGCGCCGCCAGCGTTGGCTCAGCCAGAAAACGAGCAAACCCGCGGTCAAGACCACGCCCTGGATTGGGGTCGTCTCGGCGCCCAGGCCGAGGTTGGCGAAGAGCAGATTCTCCGGAATCGCCTGTGCGGTCGTAATCGCCCCTTGCACTGGGTTCATGGCCTGGCGGACGGTGCGTCCGTGGAAGCTAACGGTGCTGTCCATCGGCCGCGAGGCTGTCGCGAACATCAGTCCAACCGCCGCGGCCGTCGCCGCGATCGAAATCGGCGCAGCAATCCGGCAGCGCCGGCGTCCGTCGAACCAGAGATACACGGCCGTCACCGGACCGGCAAGATGGCCGGCCGACCAGAAGCCGCCGGCGACTGCCGTCGCCATCGCCGCGAAGGCCATGTGCCGCCAGTGACCGGATCGCCGGAACGACTGCGCGTACCCGAGCGCGGACAGGATGCCGAAGACCGCCCAGAGAGGCTGACCGCCCGAGTACCACGTCGCGGGGGTCAGCATCAGCGACGTCGTGCCGATCAGCGCCGCGGCCGCGAGACCCGCCCCGAGCCGGCGGGTCTCGCGCGCGACGAACACGCCCGCCAGCAGCATCACGGCAACGAGCACGCAGTAGGCGGCCGTCGCCAGCACGGCCGGCAGATTGTGGAGGTTCCCCGCGGTCGCCACCAGGGCCCAGGTCGTCAGCCGCCACGCCGGCACGAGGTGCGTGTTGTGCGGCACAGTCAGGTTGGCAAGCGTCCGGTCCCAGGTCCGCGACGCCGCGATGTACGCCACGTCGTCGCTGAAGAGGAGGTAGTAGTCCGTGGGATATCGCTCAATGTGGCCGCGGCTCTTCGGGGCATAGGTCGCCGGGTCGTAAAACAGCACCGCGGGCGCCGTGACGATCCAGAGCGTCAGCAGCCCCAGCGCGACCCGGCCGGCCGGCTGTCCCAGAAAACTCAGGATGCCGTCGAGAACGACGGCCAGGTCCTGGCGCAGCAGCCAGCCGGCCAAGCCCACTCCGGCCGCCGCGAAGACCGCCAGGCCGAGCATCGGATCGATGGCCGCGACGCCCAGCACGACGACCGCGGCGACCGCCACCACACCCATCAAGCTGGCGATCGAGAACTGAAATCGGCCCATCGCCGGTCGTCCTCAGTCAGGTGAGCGGGGCGACATCGACGGTCGGTCCACCCCGAGGTCCAGAAGATCCGCGGGGTCATAACCCGGCATGGCCACCGGCATGCCCGGAACGGCCGTTGGATCGAGCGCCCGCCGCGCCTCGGCCTTCTGTCGGGCGTCCCCGCCGCGGGCCATGCGTTCAAGCCGGTCGAGCTCGGCGAATACCTGACGCTGGCCGCGAGCCTGGTCGGCAAGCTCGGCCGCAGTGTGCCGAATCGGCCGTCGCGGCGAGTCGGGCTCGACCGGCGCCGCCATCTCATCGTACTCGAAGACCACGCGAGCGGCACGGGGCACCTGGAGGGCCAGCACCACCAGGATGAACAGCCCGACGGCCAGGAACTCGCGGCGAGTTGGCGGCTCCAGATCCCTCGGAGGCGGAGACGGCGGCAATCCGATGAACCATCCGGCCGCCAGGAGCACGGCGCCCATCTCGGCCATCGCGTGATACCAACCCAGCCCGCGCAGGCTCTCGAAGCCGAGATCGGTACCGCGGGCGGCGTAGATGAGGCCATAGGTTGCAAGAACCAGCATCCCCCCGGCCGACTCGAGTGCATTGAGCCGCGGCCAGGATGATGGATCGGCAGCCGCCTGTCGCCGTCGCGTCCAGACCCAGAGTACGGCCAGCGCGGCAGTGAACAGTAGCGCCTGTGCGGGCGTGGTCGCCGCGTCGAGGCCCAGGTTGTTCAGGACGAGGGCCTCAGAAACCGCCTGTGCCGAGTGCGCGACGATCGCATCGACCGCCAGCACGCCGCCGAGCGGCCGCGAGGCGACATGCGAGGCCGGCGCGAAGCCGCGGCCGACGCTCAGCCAGATCACCGCCGCGATGATGGGCGTCACCGTCGCGACCAGGGTCCCCGCTCGCCGGCACGCGCGACGGCCATCGGCCCAGAGATACGCCAGCCCGACCGGCCCGGCGGCGTACCCGGCCGACCAGATCAGAGGCGCGACCGCCGCGGCGAGGATCCCGCCGCCCAGCCGCCACCAGCCGTCCCAGGTCCGCCACGACTGAAGCGCCGCCAGCATCATCACGACGACAGCACCCGCCGCCATCGCCTGGCCGGCCGCGTACCAGAGCAACGTCGGTCCCAGCACACTGCTGCACCCGAGCGCGGCCATCGCCGCCAGCCCATGCGCCATCCGGCCCGATTCCCGCGCGACCACATGCCCCGTCGCGGCGATCGCCGCAAGCAGCATCGCGTACGAGGCCAGCGCCAGCGCCGTCGGCAGGGCCTCGAGCGAGCCGGCCAGCCTCGTCAGCAGATGTGTCTCGATCAGGTACAGAGGCGCGACGTGACCATGGTACGGGCTCAACATGTGTTCGCGCAGGGAGCCAGCCGACCGGCTCCAGGCGAGATAGACAAAGTCATCCGACTTGACGAAGAACCACCGGAGCGGCACGCCCCACATCCAGAGCGGCGCAATGCCGACAATGAGTGCAACAACGATCGAGCCGGCCCAGCGTACCTTGTCGTTGCCCGCTCCTGGAACCATCCGACCCTCTCCGAACGCGAGACCAACCGGGGAATGCCGGGATCTCTCCCGACGGCATGAGCGTATCCGACGCCAACAAGGATTTCGAGGGCGATCCGGGCCTCCGGCCGGCCGTGCCAGCGCTCTCCCCTTGCGATGCGTGACCGCTCGGCTATAGTGACAGGTCGACAGTATTGGCCAGGCATCCGGGGGAATGACGACGATGAGCCAGCGGAAGTTGCGGGTGGGCATGGTGGGCGGCGGCGGGCCGGCGAACTTCTTCGGAGCCCCCCACCGGCGCGGGATTCTCATGGACAACTCGGCCGAGCTCACCGCCGGCGCCCTGCGGAGCAAGCCCGAGGACTCGATCGCCGCGGCACGTGAGCTGTTCATGCCCCGCGGCTATCCCGACTGGCAGACCATGATCAGGGCCGAGGCCGCGCTGCCCGAATCCGAGCGGATCGACTACATCACGATCGTCACCCCCAACGACGCCCACTTCGGCCCCGCGGACGCCGCCGCCGCCGCCGGCATCGGCGTCCTGTGCGAGAAGCCGCTGACCACCACGCTCGACGAGGCCCGTCGGCTGCACGCCACGGTCCGCTCCAGGGACACCCCGTTCGTCGTCGCCTACACCTACACCGGCTTCCCCATGGTGATGCTCGCCCGCGAGCTGGTTCGCGGCGGTGAGATCGGCGAGGTCCGCAAGGTCGAGGCCTGGTATCCCCAGGGCTGGCTGGCGACCAGGCTCGAGGCCGACAACCAGAAGCAGGCCGCCTGGCGGGTTGACCCAGCCAGGGCCGGCGGATCGGGCTGCGGCGGTGACATCGGCACGCACGCCTACGAGTTCGTCCGCTTCGTCGCCGGCCTCTCGGCCACGCGCGTCCGCGCCCGGCTCAAGGCGTTCGTCCCCGGCCGCGCGCTGGATGACGACTTCACCGTGCTGGCCGACCTGAACAACGGGGCGATCGCCACGATCACCGCCTCGCAGGTGACCATCGGCGCCCAGAATGACAACGGCTTCCGCATCATCGGCACGACCGGCACCCTGGAATGGTCGATGACTGACCATCTGAACCTCAAGCACTACGCCGGCGGCCAGCCGCTGCGGATCTACCGCCAGGGAGCCGAGTACGGATATTTCCCCGGCTCAGTCAAGCCGTACCTCCGGCTCCCGTCCGGCCATCCCGAGGGCTTCCACGAGGCGCTGGCCAACCTGCACCGGACTCTGGAGTGGACCATCCGCGGTCGTCACGGCGAGCAGGTCCCCACGCCGTTCGAGCACCCCGGCATCGCCGACGGCGTGGCCGGCATGGCCTTCATCGAGGCCGCCGTCGCCAGCTCGCGGCAGGACGGCGAGTGGGTCGAGGTGCCGAAGATCGGTTAGAGCAACTCCCCTAACGGAAGCGGCCATCCGCGGAGGGACGACCCCGGTCCCTCTGCCGGCCTCTCCAGGAGCGCGTCGGTGAAAGAGCCTCTGGTCCGATTCAGCGTCGCGATCGGGGGCGAACTGCTCCGGAAGTTCGACCAGTATCGCGAGACCCACCGCTATCCCAACCGCAGCGAGGCCGTCCGCGGCCTGATGCGCGGGGCCCTGATCGAGGACGTGATCGCCAACGACGCCAGCGAGGCCATGGGCGTCGTCACACTCATCTACGACCACCACGTCGGGCAGATCGCCCGCCGGCTCACCGACCTCCAGCATGACCACCTCGATCGGGTGGTCACCACAACACACGTGCACCTCGACGCCCACCGATGCCTCGAGGTCATTTTGCTCCGCGGCCCGGCGCGCGAGATCCGCGACCTGGCGAACGACCTGATCGGCACCAAGGGCGTCGAGACCGGCCGGCTCGTGCTAGCACCGGCGTTGCCCGTCCCCGGACGCGGCGGCGAGGCAGCGGCCGCGG